>NZ_JCBAMR010000013.1:0-137949 GCF_059760425.1 Achromobacter sp. RT286_PF | reverse complement strand
GGCCTTTCCGGCTTGACCGGATGGTCGCGCGAATTACTGCGCGGCGTCCTTCAGCTTCTTGAGCGGGCGAACCTTCACCTTGACCGAAGCCGGCTTGGCGGGGAACCAGCGCTCAACGCCAGTGAACGGGTCCTTGCCGAAGCGCTTGGCCTTGGCGGGAACCTTCTGCACGGCAACCTTGAACAGGCCGGGCAGCGTGAATTCGCCGGCGCCCTTCTTGTCCACGGAACCCAGCACCGAAGTTTCCAGGCTGGCCAGCACGGCCTTGACGGCCTTGGCTTCAACGCCCGATTGCTCAACGATGTAAGCGACCAGCTGGGTCTTGTTCATTGCAGCCTTGATGGCCTTGGGTGCAGCAGCGACCTTCTTGGCGGCGACGGCCTTCTTGGCTGCGGGCTTCACAGCGGTCTTGGCGGCGGTTGCCTTCTTTGCAGGTGCCTTGACGGCGGTCTTGGTGACTTTCTTGGCAGGAGCTTTTGCTTTCGTGGCCATGGTCAAAATCCGTAGTTGAGGACATGGGGCAGCGCGCGCCGGGTATCGGCAATTAACGCCACGCGCCCGATGATAGCGGAAGACTAGCCGTTCTAGCGGTTTTCCGCCGGGATTTCAGCCGTTGTTTGTTGTTTTCCACGCAGAAAAGTGCTTCCTGCAAGGGTTTCTTCAAAAAAATGCCATCGCGCAATGGCTTGCGGACGTGGCCTCGCGCATCACTGAACCTTCCGCGCATCCCGTGTTCCAATTGCGTCGCGAAAAACAAAAGCATGGATTTCAAGCACCGATATGTTGATGAAGAAATTGGCGGCGAGCCTGCTCGTCGCAACCGCATGCCTGTCCAGCGCGCTGGCGCAGCCGATGCCCGAACCTGTGTTGTCGGCAAAGGCCTGGCTGTTGTTGGATGAAACCAGTGGGCAGGTGATTGCGTCGCACGCGGCCACCACGCGCATCGAGCCGGCGTCCCTGACCAAGATCATGACGGCCTACGTCGTGTTCGACGCTCTGAACAAGAAAGAAATCACGTCCAGCCAAACGGTAGTCATTTCCACGCGCGCCTGGAAAGTGCCGGCAGGCAGTTCCAAGATGTTCCTGGAGCCGGGCTCGAAAGTGAGCGTGGACGACCTGCTGCGCGGCTTGATGGTCCAGTCGGGCAATGATGCGGCCATTGCGCTGGCCGAGGCGGTCTCGGGCAGCGTGGAAGCCTTCGTGGCGCGCATGAACGACACGGCGGCAAAGCTTGGCCTGCACGCTACGCACTTTGCCAGCCCGCACGGCTTGCCCGATCCGGGCACGTATTCAACGGCCAGCGACTTGTCCATCCTGGCCACGCGCTTCATCCGCGACTACCCGCAGCTGTACAAGACGTACGACTCCGCCAAGCAATTCACCTTCAACAAGATCACGCAGCCCAATCGCAACCGGCTGCTGTGGCTGGACCCCAGCGTGGACGGCTTGAAAACCGGCCACACCGATTCCGCCGGTTACTGCATTGTGGCCACCGCGCGGCGGCCCAATGGCACCGACCAGCGCCGCCTGATTACGGTGGTGGTGGGCACGGCCTCCGACAAGCTGCGCACGCAGGAAAGCCGGCAGTTGCTGGAGTGGGGTTTTCAGGGTTTCAATACGATCAAGCTGTACGCGCGCGGCCAGGCCGTGGCCACGCCGGAAGTCTGGAAGGGCGAAAGCGACAGCTTGAAAGTCGGTTTTGCGCGCGACGCCTATGTGACCGTGCCGGCCGGCGCCAAGGTCGAGCCGGTGTGGACGCCGACGTTGCCGCTGGTGGCGCCGATTGCGGCGCAGGACACGGTGGGCGCGTTGCGCGTGCTGGTGGACGGCAAGCCCGCCATGCAGTTTCCCGTGGTGGCGCTGGAACCGGTGGCCGAGGCAGGTTTTGCCGGCCGCGCCTGGGACAGCGTTCGACTGTGGTGGCGCGGCCATTCTGGTTGATGGCGCAGCAACATGCAGGAGGTGTGCGATGGTGGTGAGCTTTCCCGCAGGCCCGGCGCCCGCGCCCGGATCGGATGACCCATTGGCCCTGCTGTCCGCCTGCCACGGACGCATCGCCCGCCAGTGCGCCACGCTTGAACGGCTGGCCGCGCACCTGCCCGTGCACGGCAGCGACGAGGCCGCGCAAACCGCCGCCGCCAGCGTGCGCCGGTATTTCGACACTGCGGCGGTGCACCATCACGAAGACGAAGAAGAAGACCTGTTCCCCGCCTTGATCGATTCCATGGCGGGTTCGGATGCGGTCTGCCTGCATGCGTTGGTAGCGGGCCTGATGGACGACCATCGCCGCCTGGCGACGTTGTGGGCGCCGCTGCGCCAGGCCTTATCCGATATCGCGGCGGGTCTGCCGGCGACCTTGCCGGCGGAGCAGGTCCGCGAATTCACGCAGGTCTATGCCGCGCATATCCAGCGCGAGGAAGACGAGTTGCTGCCGATGGCGTCGCGACTGATTTCGGACGAGGCGCTGGCGGCCATCGGGCACGCCATGGCGGTGCGCCGGGGCGGCGACGCGGGCTGAGCGGCGACGGGGTTCGACTGTCTTTCAGCCCTTGCGCCCTGAATTGCCGTTCAGAAAAATGACGCTACGATGCGTCAAACCGGCGCGCTGGGCGCCGCCCTGACGACGCCATGCCATGAACCGCAACCTTCGTTTTCGCCAGAAACTGCAAGATTCCGCATTGATGCACGCCATGTCGGCGCACAACCCGATGGCGGCGCGTCTGGCCGCCGACGCCGGCTTTGACGCCATCTGGGGCAGCGGCTTTGAGTTGTCCGCCAGCTACGCGGTGCCCGACGCCAGCATTCTTTCCTCGTCCGTGCATCTGGACATGATGCGCGCCATCGCCGCGACGGTGGACGTGCCCGTCATTGCCGACATCGACACCGGTTTTGGCAACGCGATCAACGTGTCGTATATGGTGCCGCAGTACGAAGCGGCGGGCGTGTCGGCCGTGGTGATGGAAGACAAGACCTTTCCCAAGGACACCAGCTTGCGCGCCGGCGGCAGGCAGGAACTGGTTCGGACAGAAGAATTCCAGGGCAAGATCGAGGCCGCCTGCGCCGCGCGGCGGGACGCGGATTTTTGCGTCATCGCCCGCACCGAGGCGCTGATCGCCGGCTTGGGCCAGCAGGAAGCGCTGTCCCGCGCCCTGGCCTACGAGGCCGCGGGCGCCGACGCCATCCTGATTCATTCCAAGCAAAGCACGCCCGACGAGGTCCTGGCGTTCATAGCCGCCTGGTCCGGCCGCGTGCCGCTGGTGCTGGTGCCGACCGCATATCCGCAACTGCGCGAAGCCGACATTCAGGCGTTGGGCAAGGTGGGCTTGGTGATCTACGGCAACCATGCCATCCGCGCGGCGGTGGGCGCCTTGCGCGATGTGTTCGCGCGCATCCGGCGCGACGGCGGCATACACGCCGTGGATGCCGATCTGCCTTCGGTCAAGGACATCATCGCGTTGCAGGGCGATGCCGCCATGCGCGAACTTGAGCAGCGATATCTGAAGTAGTCCGCCCCAAGGCGGCAACGCTGACCATGCACGTTGTAGCGCCCCATCCGGGGCCACCCCACCAAAGCCACCCCACCAAAGCCACCCCACCAAAGCCACCCCACCAAAGCCACCTATCCGCAGCAAGCTCCCGCATGCCTCTTTTGCGCGCATAGGCCGTTGCGCGCACCCCAGCGAGGGATTACGCTAGACGGCTTTTGGCGCCCCGGAGGCACGATGGAGCAGGCGACACGATGACGCAAGCGGCAAGCAAACTGGCGAGCCGCCTGTTCGGTTCATGGGTGAACGAGGTCAGCCGCGTCACGTTGCGGGCGGACCTGTTCGCCGGCCTGCTGGGCGCGCTGCTGGTGCTGCCGCAAGGCGTCGCCTTCGCCACACTGGCCGGGCTGCCTGCTGAATACGGGCTGTACTCGGCGATCGTGCCCTGTATCGTCGCGGCCTTGTTCGGGTCGAGCCGCCACGTGATGTCGGGTCCGACCAATGCCAATTCGCTGGCCTTGTTCGCGGTGCTGACACCGCTGGCGGTCGCGGGCAGCCCCGGCTATATCGAACTGGCGCTGGCCGTCACGGTGCTGGTGGGGGTGATGCAGTGGCTGGTGGGCGCGCTGCGCCTGGGGTCGTTGGCACATTTCATTTCGCCGTCGGCGCTGTTCGGTTTCACCAGCGGTGCCGCGCTGCTGATCGCCGTGCATGCCTTGAAAGACGGGCTGGGTGTGCCGTCGCCCGCGTCGCACGGGGCGGGCGCCTTGCTTGTCAGTGTGGGCACGCATCTGGATCAAGTGCATCCCGGCGCCGTCCTGGTCACGCTGACCACGCTGGGCGTGGCGCTGCTGGTGCGGCGGCTGGACAAGCGCAAGCCCTACATGTTGCTGGGCCTGGTGGCCGGTTCTGTGGCGGCAGCGGCGTTCAATTCGTGGGTGGCCAGGGCGGGCGGCGACCCGGTGTCCGTGGTGGGCGCCATCGCGCAGCCGTGGCCGCCGTTCCATGTGCCCAGCGTGGACTGGCGCGCCTTGCCCGACCTGATGAGCCTGGCCTTCGCGCTGACCATCGTGGCCCTGGCGCAATCGATATCCATTGCCAAGGCGGTGGCTACCCGGTCGGGTCAGCGTATCGACGCCAACCGCGAATTCGTGGGGCAGGGGCTGTCGAACATCGTGGGCGGCTTCTTTTCCTGCTACTTGTCCTGCGGTTCGTTGAACCGGTCGATTCCCAATTTTGAAGCCGGCGCCAAGACGCCGCTGGCGGCGGTATTTTCGGCGGTGTTGCTGGTGGTGCTGGTGGCCCTGTCCGCCCCGCTGCTGGCCATGATTCCCAACGCCGCCATCTCGGGGCTGTTGTTGCTGGTGGCATGGACGTTGCTGGACATCCCGCGTTGGCGCCAGTTGATCCGGATGCAGCCAGGCGAATGCGCCATTGCCGCCGCGACGCTGGCCGCCACCGTCACGATCCGCATGGAAGTGGCCATTCTGCTGGGCACCGTGCTGTCGCTGATGGCCTACCTGCACCGCACCTCGCGCCCCGCCATGCGCACGATGGGCTTTGATTCACGCGGGCCGGATCGGCGCTTCGTGGTGCTGGCACACCAAGCAGACGCGCTGCCGGAATGCCCGCAGCTGAAATTGCTGCGCATGGAAGGGTCCATCTACTTCGGCGCGGCGGCGCACGTGGCGCAGCGGCTGCACGAGCTGCGCGAAGCGCCCGATGCGCCGCGCCATTTGCTGGTGATGGCCAAGAGCATGAACTTCATCGATCTGGCCGGCGCCGAGGTATGGGAAGACGAACTCGTCGCGCGGCGCGCGATGGGCGGCGACCTGTATTTCCACCGCCCCCGGCCCGAAGTGCTGGACATGTGGCGCCGCACGGGATTCCTGGATCGGTTGGGGGCGGACCATATCTACCCCGACAAGGCGACCGCGCTGCGCGAAATCTACGGCAGGTTGGATCGGGGTATCTGTGCGGGCTGCCAGGCGCGGATATTCTGGGAATGCCAGACGCCCGCGCAAGCCTCGCCGGATCAGGGTGTTTCCGTACCCAGGTAGGCCGCGCGCACGCGCTCATCCGCCGCGATGACGGCGGGGGCGCCTTCGGCCAGCAGAGCTCCGCGCACCAGTACCGCGATGCGGTCCGCGTGTTTGAACACCACGTCCAGGCTGTGTTCCGTGAACAGCACGGCGATGCGCCGGCTGTCGGCCAACTGGCGCGTCAGCTGCATCAGGGCGTGCCGCTCGTTGGTGGCCATGCCCGCGGTGGGTTCATCCATCAGCAGCAGCCGTGGTTGGTGCGCCAAGGCCATGGCAAGCTCCACCCGCTTGACGTCGCCATATGCCAGCGTGCCGCAATGCGCGTGGGCCTTGTCCGCCATGTGGACCTGCGCCAGCAGGCTCATGGCTTCGTCCAGCGCGTGGTGGCCGGCGCGGCGCCAGGCGCGAAACAGCAGGCGGTCGCGCGCCAGCAGCGCGGTCTGCACGTTTTCGCTCACCGTCATCGAACGAAACGTGGCTGCGGTCTGGAAGGTGCGGCCCACGCCCAGCTGGCAGATCCTGCCCGCCGACAAGCCGACCAACTCGCGGCCACCCAGCCGCACGGATCCGGCATCGGGCCGCAACTGGCCGCCCAGCGCGTTAAAGCAGGTGGACTTGCCCGCGCCGTTTGGCCCGATCAGCGCCAGCATCTGGCCGGCGTCCAGCGTGAACGACACGCCCGCCAAGGCGTCGATTCCGCCAAAGGACTTGCGCAGGCCCTGCACCTGCAACAAGGGGGAGGTGGGCGAGGTCATGCGCGCCTCCGGTTCAGGCGCGCGGCGGCGCCCGCCAGGCCATCGGGAAATGCCATGACCAGCACCAGGATGGCCAGGCCCAGCACCGCGTGCCAGTACTCGGTGCTGCGCGCGGCAACGTCTTGCAGCCAGGTGTAGGCGGCCGCGCCAACCAGCGGCCCCGCCAGCGTTTGCAGGCCGCCCAGCAACACCATCACCAGCCCGTCTACCGATCGGCTGACCGCCAGCACGTCCGGTGCGATGCTGCCCTTGGAAAAGGCGTACAACGACCCGGCCAGCCCCGCCGCGAAGGACGCCGCGACAAAGCCCGCCCACTGCACGCGGCGGGTGTCCATGCCCAGCGCCTCGGCGCGCAGCGGCGAATCGCGCACGCCGCGCAGCGCGTAGCCCAGCGGCGCAAACGCCAGCCGGCGCAGCCACGCGATGCCTGCGGCGCACAACGCCAGCGTGACGTAATAGAACCACGGGCCTTGCGACAGCCACGCCGACGGCCATAGCCCGATCAAGCCGTTGCTGCCGCCGGTGACGTCGTCCCACTGATAGGCCATTGCCCACAGGATCTGCGCCACAGCCAGCGTCAACATGGCCAGATACACGCCGGACAGGCGCACGCAGAACCAGCCGAACAGCAGCGCCCCGAACGCCGCGGCGAAGGGGCCCAGCAACAGCGCGGCTTCCATGGGAATGGCGACCAGCTTCAGCAGCAGGGCGGCCCCATACGCGCCCAGGCCAAACCAGGCGGCGTGGCCGAACGACGTCATGCCCGCCAGGCCGGTCAGAAAATGCAGGCTGGCGGCGAACAGGGCGGCGATCAGGATCTCGGTCATCAGGATGCCCAGATACGGCCATTGCAGCGTGGCGACGGGCACCAGGGCCAGCAGCACCAGCAGCGCGCCATAGGCGTAACGCGTACGCGGGCCGGCGGGGGCAATGGGCCGTTCCGGCGCGCCGGCGTGCGACGCGGGGGCAGGCGGCTGGCCCAGCAATCCCCAGGGGCGCACCACCAGCACGACCGCCATCACGGCAAATTCCGCCAGCAAGGTCAGTTTGGACAGGTTGAATACCCAGGGGCCGATGGCGACCTGGCCCAGGAATACGAAGACAGCCTTGACCGAGCAGATCAGCACCGCGGCCAGGAACGCGCCGGGAATCGAGCCCAGCCCGCCCACCACCACCACGACAAAAGCGCTGGCGATGATTTCCAGGTCCAGGCCCAGCGTGGCCGGCACGCGCGGTGCGGCCAGCGCGCCGCCCAGCCCGGCCAGAAACGCCCCCAGCGTGAAGGCCGACGTGAACAGCCACGCCTGGTTCACGCCCAGGGCGGCCAGCATGTTGCGGTTTTCGGAGGCGGCGCGCAGCAAACGGCCCCAGCGCGTGCGCATCAGCAGCAGCCACAGCAGCCCCAGCACGACGGGGCCGGCGGCGATCAGCAGCAGGTCATATTGCGGATAGCGCCGGCCCAGAATCTGCACGGCGCCGGACAGGCCCGGCGCGCGCGCGGCGAACAGGTCCTCGGGGCCCCAGATGGCCAGCGCCGCATCACCGATGATCAGCACCAGTGCAAACGTGGCCAGCAGTTGAAACAGTTCGGGCGCGCGGTACAGCCGCTTCAGCACCAACCATTCGGCGGCCAGGCCGACCAGCCCGGTCACCAGCGCGGCCAGCAGCAAGCCCAGCCAATAAGCGGGGCCGGTGCCGAACCAGTTGGTGAATGTCCAGGCCAGGTACACGCCCAGCATGTAGAAAGAGCCGTGGGCGAAATTCACCACGCGGGTCACGCCGAAGATCAGCGATAAGCCCGCGGCCACCAGGAACAAGGCGCTGGCGTCCGCCAGGCCGTTAAGCAGCTGCGACAGCAGCCCCGACAGGCTCATCAGTTGGCGGGACGCATCTTGCGCACCTGCTCATCGGGCGGCTGCAAGCGCGCGCCGTCGATGTAGGCGAAGTCTTTCATGACGCCCTTGCCGTCTTCCACCGCCGTGACGCCCACGTAGACGCCCATCGTCGATTGGTGGTCGATCTTGCGGTATTGGATCGGGCCGTAGGGCGTGTCCACCTTGAGGCCGCCAAACGCGTCCACCAGCTTTTCCGTATCCACGGCGCCGGCGGCTTTCAGCCCCTGGGCGATCGACATCAGGGACGCATAGCCCACCACCGAGCCCACCTTGGGCGTTTCGTTGTAGCGCTTCTTGTAGGCGTCCACGAAGGCGGTATTGGCGGGGGTGTCGATGGCGTACCAGGGGTAGCCGGTCACGATCCAGCCGCCGGGCGTGTCGGCGCCCAGCGGTTCCAGGTATTCCGGTTCGCCCGACAGCACCGACACCACCGGCATGTTCTCGAACAAGCCCCGCGTGTTGCCCTCGCGCACAAACCGCGTCAGGTCGGCGGCGAACAGCACGTTGAAGATGGCATCGGGCTTGGCGTCGGCCAGGGCCTGCACCACGGCGCCCGCGTCTACCTTGCCCAGCGGCACGGCCTGTTCCGCCACGAATTCCACATCCGACTGGAACGACTTCATCATGGCCTTGAAGGTGGCCACGGCGGACTGCCCGTATTCGTAATTGGGGTAGACGATGGCCCAGCGCTTCTTGCGCAAGGCCAGGGCCTTGGGCGCAAGCGCCGCCACGTGCATCCAGGTGGACGGGCGCAGGCGCCAGGTGTAGCGGTTGCCCTCTTGCCAGGTGATCTTGTCGGTCAGCGGCTCGGCAGCCAGGAAAAACACCTGCTGCTGCTTGGCGAAGTCGGTCAGCGCCAAGCCGGTGTTGGACAGAAAGCCGCCGAAGATCAGCTCTACTTTTTCGCGGGCAATGAGCTCCTGCGCGGCGCGTACCGAATCGCCCGGGTTGCCGTTGTCATCGCGCGAAATCACTTCCAGCTTCCGGCCCAACACGCCACCACCGGCGTTGACCTCTTCCACCGCCAATTGCCAGCCCTTTTTGTAGGGGCCCAGAAAGGCGGGAATGGCCTTGTAGCTGTTGATCTCGCCGATGCGTATGGGCGGTTCCTTGTCCTTGGCGGTGGCGGCGCCAACAGGCGTCAGTGCCAGGGCCAGGAGTGCGGGCGCGAGCGCGCGGCGCAGCAAAGTAAGGCAGGGACGAAGCATGGCGGTCATCGCAGGCAAGGGGTCGGGGCAGGGTAGCGGCCAATTGAAGCACGCCCCTTTGCCGCGCGGCAATAATAAAAAACGCTCCGCGCCAACAAAAAAAGCCCCGCGAGGCGGGGCTTTTCACTACCTGGAAAACCGGCTGAATTACTTCAGCTTGGTTTCCTTGTAGTCAACGTGCTTGCGAGCGACCGGATCAAATTTCTTGATCAGCATCTTCTCGGGCATGTTGCGCTTGTTCTTGGTCGTCGTGTAGAAATGACCCGTGCCGGCAGTCGACTCGAGCTTGATCTTTTCGCGGATACCTTTGGCCATGTCGTGCTCCTAGTATGTAGATTGGCGGGGAGGCCGATTAGGCCAGTTCGCCGCGGGCACGCATTTCGGCCAGCACGGCGTCGATGCCGTTCTTGTCGATCGTGCGGATGGCCTTGGCCGAAACACGCAGGCGAACCCAGCGGTTTTCGCTTTCAACCCAGAACCGGCGCGATTGCAGGTTGGGCAGGAAGCGACGCTTGGTCTTGTTGTTCGCGTGCGAAACATTGTTGCCCACCATCGGGCCTTTGCCGGTCACTTGGCATACGCGTGCCATGGATGCACCTCTTTATGTCGTTCTTGTCGCGCATCGCTTGGGGGAGGTAGACAGGGTTTTAGCCGCCGGGCTGTAGTGCGCTGTAGTGCACTTTTGGTGCGCACTGTGTTGCGCTGCCGGCCACCCAGTCTTAGTGGATGAGGGGCAAGTGGAACCTGCCCCGTGCTTATACCCGCTGCCTGCCATCCGCCGTGTACCTGGGTTGTTGCCAAAGTACCGAAATGCGCGGTTGGGGTCAGAGTGCTGAACTACAAAGCATAGTAGTCCCGCACGGGAAACTTCATGTGAAGACGTAGATTCTAATACGAAAAACGCAGGCAGATCAAGCGGCAGTGCGTCAGGCGGTGTGCGAACGCGCCACACGCCCCGAGATCCAGGACAGGCACGCGCACGTGGCCAGCGTGGTGGTCAGGGGCAGGGCGCTGTCGGTCTGCCAGGCACTGACGGCAAAGCCGGCCAACGCGCCGCAGGACAATTGCAGCGTCCCCAATAGCGCCGACGCCGCGCCCAGGCGCTTGCCTTGGTCCGACAGCGCCAGCGCGGCCGAATTCGGGTTCACGAAGCCCTGGCTGCCCATGTAGCAGATCAAGCACACCATCAAGAGAGGCAACGTCATCCAACCGGCCAGCGTCAAGCCCACCGCGACCAGGCTGGCAATGGCCAGCGACGTCAGCGCGTAACGCTGCAACTGGCGGGGCTGATAGGTGCGCAGCAGTCGCGCGCTGATCTGCGAACAGACGATCAGCGACAGCGCATTCGTGCCGAACAGCAGCCCGTAGTACTGCGGCTGCACGCCGTAGAGCTCGATAAAGACACGCGGCGATCCAATGATGTAGGCAAACATGCCGGCCTGACCGAAACCGCCCGCCAGGCTGTGCGCCATGAAGCCACGATGCCGGAACAGGTCGCGATAGTTGCGCAGGATGGTGCTCCAGCGCAGTGGCACCACGCGTTCGGGCGCCAGTGATTCCTTCATGATGCGGGCCACGGCCACCATCAGCATTGCGCCGCCTGCCAGCATGATCCAGAACAGGCTGCGCCAGGACGCGATGGCCAGCAACTGCCCGCCTGCCAGCGGTGCAAGAATCGGGGCCAGCCCCATGATCAGCATCAGCAGCGACATCGCGCGCGCGGCTTCGTGGGTTTCGTAGTGGTCGCGAATAACGGCGCGCGGGATCACGATACCGGCCGCGCCGCCCATGGCCTGCACCACGCGCCAGCCGGTCAGCGCTTGGACCGAGCCGGACAGCGCGCAGCCCAGCGAGGCAATCATGAACAGCGCCAGGCCTACCATCAGCGGCGGCTTGCGGCCGAAGCGGTCGGCCATCGGGCCGTAGAACACCTGCGCCAGCGCCAGGCCGATCAGGTAGGCGGCCAGCGTGCGTTCGACATCGCCGCGCGGCACGCCCAGGTTTGCCGCGATGGTCGGGAACGCCGGCAAATACATATCGATGGCGAACGGACCGATCGCGGTCAGCGCGCCCATGAGAATGAGCCAGCCGGGCAGGCCGCTGCGGGAAACAGATGATGGGGACATGGTGATCGCGGTAAAACGCAGGGACAGGGCGCGCGTCTCGGTTACCCGTCCGTTCAGCGCCAAGCCAGCGACTTTATCACGCGCCACCTGACAGGGAAATGTCACCGCTTTTCCGATAAAGTCGCCGACAACCCGTCGTGTTCAGTGGAGATGCCGTGAATCCTTTGCTGTCTGTCGTGGAACGCAAACTTCAAGCCCTGCCGGTGCCGGTGCAACTGGTGCTGCCCGATGGCGCGGTGGTGGGGCCGCCCGATCCGCGCGTGCGATTCGTCACGCATGACAAGGCCGCGCTGGTGCACCTGGCCGAAGGCGCCGTCGGCGTGCTGGGGCAAGACTACGTGGAAGGGCGCATCGATATCGAAGGCAATATGCGCGACGTCATGGCGGCCGCCTCGGCGTTGCTGCCGGGCTCGCCCGTGGAGGCCGCGCGCGGCGGCTGGTTGACCGAACTGGTGCGCCGCGTGATGTCGGTGTGGCGCCATTCCATCGAGCGCGACGCCAAGCAGATCGAATTCCACTACGACCTGTCGGATGACTTCTATGCGCTGTGGCTGGACCCGCGCCGGGTGTATTCCTGCGCCTATTTCCGCACGCCGGACATGACGCTGGCGCAGGCCCAGGAGGCCAAGCTGGATCACATCTGCCGCAAACTGCGGCTGCGCCCGGGCGAACGCTTTCTGGATGTGGGCGCGGGCTGGGGCGGGCTGCTGTTGTGGGCCGCCGAGCACTATGGCGTGGACGCCACCGGCATCACGCTGTCGCGCAACCAGCACGCCTATGTGACAAAGCTGATCGATGAAAAGGGCCTGTCGGGCCGGGTCCGCATGTCGCTGCTGGACTACCGCAAGCTGGATGAAACCGCCCGTTTCGACAAGATTGCGTCGGTGGGCATGTTCGAGCACGTGGGCCGCGCGCAACTGGACGGCTATTTCGCCAAGCTGCGCCGGCTGTTGCGTCCCGGCGGCTTGATCATGAACCATGGCATCACCGCGGCGGGCGTCTACAACGCCGAACTGGGCAACGGCATGGGCGAATTCATCGAAAAGTACATCTTTCCGGGCGGTGAGCTGACGCACATCAGCGTGGTCATGCAGGCAATGACCAATGGCGGCCTGGAAGAGGTGGACGTTGAAAACCTGCGCCCGCATTACGCCCGCACGCTGTGGGCATGGAGCGATGCGCTGGAAGCCCGGCTGCCCGAAGCGGCGCAGGTGCTGCACGGGGAAGAGGGCGCCCGGTCGCTACGTGCCTACCGCCTGTACCTGGCGGGCTGCGCCATGGCGTTCGAGCACGGCTGGATCGCGCTGCACCAGATTCTGGGCCAGACGCCTGCCGTGGGCCGCGCCGACGAATTGGACAACCCGGGCGACCTGGCCTACCCATGGCGTCGCGACTACATGTATGGCGACTTCGAAAGCCCGGCCCGCTGACCAGTCGGTCGTTGACTTCCCGCTGAATACAAGCTGAAAAAGGACAATAAAAAGCCTTCGACCGCGGACCGGAACGCGCTTTTCGGGCCGCTGGAACGCGTTGTATGTACTGATAAGATTAAAATATTAACTGAATGTATCGGCTATTTGATACCAATATTCCCCAGGGGAAATTCATAAACCACCCCTGATCGACAAGGGTAATCCCGTAGCTTTTCGGCCGGGAATGTATCTGACTTATTCAGGCTTGCACTTGGGCAGCGCAGCAATTTCGTTTAAGATGCTGCCTTCTTCGTTCAGTTTTGTTCAATTTCTGTGGGTTTTCAAAAACCATGTTTTTGAAACTCCTGTCTTGCAAGAACCCGCGCCTTTGCGGTTGTTCTTGTCGCTAGTGTCGGTTTGTATTGGCGGTTCTGCCCGTCTTCCGCACAACCCCCTTAGCTCCACGGCACTTCCGGGCCAGACCCGGCGTGTGTCCTTGAACCTATGGAGGCAAAAAGCCAATGCGTTTTACCCCTGTCAAGACCCTGGCCGCCGCGGCCGTTATGTTTGCATTTGCCGGCGCGGCCCAAGCCGCCGACGCTCCGCAGTGTGAAATCAAGCGCCCGGTCAATTTCGGCGCCATGAACTGGGAATCCAACCTGGTTCTGGTCGATGTCGAACGTTTCATCATGGAAAAGGGCTACGGTTGCAAGACCGAAACCCTGCCGACGGAAACGCTGCCCGCCCTGGCCGCGCTGGAGCGCGGCGATCTGGATATCAATACCGAAATCTGGCTGAACAGCGTGGCGGACCCCTGGGACCGCGCGCAAAAGACCGGCAAGGTCAAGCGCATCGGCGACTTGTACATGGGCGCCGAAGGCTGGTACATCCCGCGTTACACCGCTGAACGCCTGCCCGAACTGAAGTCCGCCGCCGACCTGCCCAAGTTCAAGGACGAATTCAAGGATCCGGAAGAACCCGGCAAGGGCCGTTTCTACGGCTGCCCGGCGGGCTGGGGTTGCGAAGTCACCAGCAACAACCTGTTCCACGCCTTGAAGCTGGACGACACCTACACCCTGTACTCGCCCGGCACGGGCGCCGCGCAGAAAGCCGCGCTGATGTCGGCCTACAAGCGCAAGCAGAACGTGGTGTTCTATTACTGGTCCCCCACGCCGCTGGTGGGCGCGATGGATCTGGTCAAGCTCGACATGCCGCCTTACGATGCCGAAAAGCACAAGTGCCTGACCTCGACCAAGTGCGCCAAGCCCGAGCCCAGCGCCTACCCGGACAACCCCGTCTTCACGGCGGTGAACACCAAGTTCTCGGAAGAAGCGCCCACGCTGACCGAGTTCCTGTCCAAGGTGTCGGTGCCGCTGCCGGTCATCAACGAAACCCTGGCCCACATGGAAGAGTCCGGTGATGAATCGAACGCCGTGGCCAAGTGGTTCTTGAAGAACAAGCCCGACGTCTGGACCAAGTGGGTTCCCGCCGACGTCGCCACGCGCGTCCAAAGCGCGCTGTAACCGTATCGGAAGTCGGCCTCGCGCTGTCATGGCGCGGGCCGGCCGCCTTAAGGGAAAAAGCCCGTTGCGGTCTTTGCATCGGGCTTTTTCCCCTGAGATGGCCGCTGGCCGGGCGTTTGTTACCCCGCCGCCAGCAAAAGGCGTTGCACCGTATGTGGCCTGCTTAGTGGCCTGCTTTCGTCAAGAATGCGCCCCGGCCGCATGCCCCTCCGGAATCCGGAATGCGTGGTGGCCACCGGCCGCCTGAAAGCGCCAAAGAATGGAGTCGAAACTATGTTTCCTGAAATTATTCCCGCCCGTCAGGTCAGGGCGGCGATCGACGGGTTCGTCGATCACCTGGTCACCAACTACGCGGACACGCTAGAGACCCTGTCTCAGCCGGTCCTGCACGCCCTGGTGTGGCTGGAGCAGTTGCTGCGCAGCTCGCCCTGGTGGGCCGTCGTCGCCGTCACCATCGCGATCGCGTGGGGCGTCAGCCGCCGCATCGGCCTGAGCCTGGCCATGGGCGCGCTGCTGTGCGTCATCGGCGTGCTGGGTCTGTGGGACGCCGGCATGCAGACGCTGGCGCTGATGATCATGGCCGCCGGCCTGTCGGTGCTGATCGGCATCCCGCTGGGCGTGCTGATGGCACGCATCAACTGGCTGCGTTCCATCATGCTGCCCGTGCTGGACGTGATGCAGACGATGCCCAGCTTCGTCTACCTGATTCCGGTTGTGATGCTGTTTGGGCTGGGCAAGATTCCCGCCATCATCGCCACCGTGATCTACGCCGTGCCGCCGCTGATCCGCCTGACCGACCTGGGTATCCGCCTGGTCGACCGCGAAGTGCTGGAAGCGTCGCGCGCCTTTGGCGCCAACCCGCGCCAGCAGCTGTTTGGCGTGCAATTGCCGCTGGCGTTGCCCAACATCATGGCCGGTATCAACCAGACCACGATGATGGCGCTGTCCATGGTGGTGATTGCGTCGATGATCGGCGCGCGCGGCCTGGGCTATGAAGTGTTGCTGGGCATCAACCGCCTGGAAGTGGGCCGTGGCCTGCTGGCGGGCCTGGGTATCGTGGTGCTGGCCGTGCTGTTCGACCGGATCACGCAATCGTATGGACAGCGCATGCGCATGGGAGGCCAGCGATGAGCAAGATCGAAGTCAAGAACATCTACAAGGTCTTTGGATCGCATCCGAAGAAATGGCTGGCGGCCGCCCAGGGCGGCATGAGCAAGGAACAGCTGTTGGCCGAAAGCGGCCACACGCTGGGCCTGCGCGACATCAGCCTGTCGATTGAAGAAGGCAGCATCTACGTCATCATGGGCCTGTCCGGGTCCGGCAAGTCGACGCTGATCCGCCACTTCAACCGCCTGATCGAACCCAGCGCCGGCCACATCCTGGTCGATGGCGTGGACGTCGTCAGCCTGAACAAGCGAGACCTCGAAATCTTCCGTCAAAAGAAGATGAGCATGGTGTTCCAGCGCTTTGGCCTGTTCCCGCACCGCACCGTGCTGGACAACGCCGCATACGGCCTGACGGTGCAGGGCGTGGGCAAGGCCGAACGCGAGAAGCGCGCCCGCGACTGGCTTGAGCAGGTGGGCCTGGCCGGTTTCGAAAACCAGTATCCGCACCAGCTGTCCGGCGGCATGCAGCAGCGCGTGGGCCTGGCGCGGGCGCTGGCCACCGATGCCGAAATCCTGTTGATGGATGAAGCGTTCTCGGCGCTGGACCCGCTTATTCGCCGCGAAATGCAGGACCAGCTGCTGCAACTGCAAGCCAAGCTGAACAAGACCATCGTGTTCATCACGCACGATCTGGACGAAGCGCTGCGCCTGGGCAACCGCATCGCCATCCTGAAGGACGGCGAACTGGTGCAGGAAGGCACGCCGGAAGACATCCTGCTGAATCCGGCCAACGACTACGTGCAGTCCTTCCTGCAAGACGTGAACCGCACCAAGGTGCTGAACGCCACGCACGCCGTCAACCCCGCGCGCCTGACCTTGACGATGCGTTCGCGTCCGGCGCACGCGCTGGACCGCATGCGCGCCATGGACTACGAATACGCGCCGGTGCTGGACGGCAAGCGCCTGGCCGGTGTGCTGACCGCCAAGGCGGCCGAGCAGGCCATCCAGGAAGGCGTGCGCGATGTGTCGCGTTTCGTGGAAGACCTGGCGTCCGTGCCGGCCACCGCCGGCCTGGGCGAAGTGCTGGCCCAACTGGTGCACAGCGACCAACCGGTTGCCGTTACCGGCGAAGACGACGAATTCCTGGGCATGCTGTCGCGCAAGAAGGTCGTTGAACTGGTGACGCCGGCGCTCACGGAAAACGCCACGGCGGAACCCGCCGCGATGGATCTGGCAAGCGAACCCGTGCACGAGCCCCGCGACCAGGCCGCCTGACCCTTTCGCACCCCTGCGCCCCGCTGTTTTGGGGCGTATCGACTTTGCCCGGTTGCAATCCGCTTGCAGCCGGGCAAAGTCGTTTTATGATGGCTGGCCGGCCACGCGTCCGGCATTCCCCGTTCGAATCACCGGAAGCCGTCATGCCCATTTTGAATGTCCAGATCCTGCAAGGCCACTCGGCCGCCCAGAAGGCCGCCTTGTTGCGCGCCGCGTCCGACGCGGTCGTTCAGAGCATTGCCGCGCCGCTGCCCAGCGTGCGCATCGTCTTGCAGGAAGTGCCCGCTGAAAACGTGATCGTGGCCGGTGAAATCGGCAAGCGCATGGTGCGCGTCGACGTGGCGCTGATCGAAGGGCGCGACGAAGCCAAAAAGGCCGCGCTGATCGCCGCGCTCAACCAGGCCGTGTGCACCAGTATCGATATCTCGGGCGAAGACGTGCGGGTGCTGATCCGCGACGTGCCCAAGGTCGACATGGGCGTGGCCAACGGCATCAGCGCCAAGGCCGCCGGCCGCTAAGCTGCCGTTGCCGCATGCCGCATCCGCCGCGCGAAATCTCGCGCGGCTTTTTTGCGCCCGGCCTTATTGCATCTTCAAGCCCAGTTCGGCCACGAAGTGTTTTTCCTCGGCCACCTGCTTGACTGCAAATTCCGTGTACGCGGCGCTGTCCATCAGCATGTGCGGCTGGTCGGCATTGTCCAGCGCGCGGTTGTACTCGGGGTCGCGCGAGGCGCGGTGGAAGGCCTTTTGCAGCACGGCGACGATCTTCGGGTCCATGCCCTTGGGGCCGGCGATACCGACAGGGTTGGTCGCCACGATGGGGTAGCCCAGTTCGGTCAGCGTCGGCACGTCGGGCACGCGCTTGGCGCGCGCGTCGCCGACGATGGCCAAGAGGCGCGCGCGGCCCGTGTCGATCATCGGCCCCCAGCCCGCGTCCGACACCATCTGGATGTGGCCGCCCAGCAGTGCCGTCGTTTCTTCGGCCGCGCCCTTGTACGGAATGAAGTTGAACCGTGCCCCGGTCAAGCGCGACAGGCGTTCGATGGCGATGCGGCCCGAGCCCCCCGCGCCCGTGCCGCCGTAGCTGATCTTCTCGGGGTTGGCGCGCGCGTGCGCGATTAGTTCGTCCAGCGTTTTCCAGGGCGCGTCCTGGCGCACCACGATGCCGTAGGAATAGGCCGTCATGCAGGCGATGTAGGTGAAGTCCTTGACCGGGTCGTAGTTCACCTGTTGCAGGAACGGGTAGCGAAACAGCGTGCCCACCACCACCGAGATCGTGTAGCCGTCAGGCGTCGCCGTCTGCGCCATCGCAGCTGGTCCCAACGTGCCGCCCGCGCCGGGGCGGTTCGCGATGACCACGGTTTGGCCCAGTTCTTTGGAAGCCGCCACGGCCAGCGCGCGCATCTGCGTATCGGTGGCGCCACCCGCCGGAAACGGCACGATCAACGTGATCGGGCGTGCCGGAAACGTGGCGGCTTGGGCGCCGCGCCAAAGGCCCAACGTGGCCGGCAAGATCAGCCCCAGCTTGAGCAGGCTGCGGCGTCGGGGCAAGGCGATGCTGCTGCGAGAGGAATCCGTCATGGTTGTCTCCGTCCTGATTTGTTATGGGGCACGGCAAGGGGTACAGCGACAGGCACCGCAAGGCGCGGCTAGTGTCACAGCAAGGGGCACGGCAACGGCTTCCCGCCCGCCTCAACGCGCAATGCCGCGCGTGGACAGGCTGGCGATGGCGGCGTCGTCATAGCCGGCGTCGCGCAGGATCTGGTGGGTGTGTTCGCCCGGCAGCGGCGCCTGGCGTCGGATGGCGAATTGAAAGCCGGACATCTTTACCGGGCTGGCCACCTGCGCGCCGGCTCCGTATTCCGGGTGCCGCGCCGCGTGCACCATGCCGCGCGCGGCGTAGTGCGGATGCGCCAGGCTTTCGGCCAGCTTCAGCACCGGCGCGACGCAGCAGTCGGCGCCGTCCAGCAATTGCAGCCAATGCGCCAGCGGGTGCGATCCAAACCGTTGCTGCAATTCCGACCGCACCCACGCTTGCCGTCTCGCGTCTTCATCCCGATGCCAGGCCAGCAGATCCGGCCGCTCAAGCCTGCGGCACAGCGTGTCCCAGAACTTCGGTTCCAATGCCGCGACGGCCAGATAGCGGCCGTCTTGCGTTCGGTATTGGCCATAGCACGCCAGCGCACCCGACAAGGTGTCGCCGCCGGCGGGCCGCGTCGCGCCGTGCGCGTTCAGCGTGGCCAGCGGCACCACCGCGCCCGCCAGCAAGCCGTCGGCGATGGCGATATCCACATAGCGTCCGCGCCCCGTGCGCTGCGCATCGACCAGCGCCGCCAGGATGCCCATCACCGCCGTCAGCGAGCCGCCCAGAATGTCGGCCACCGGCAGGTTCGACAAGGCCGGTTGATCCGGCCCACACCCCATCTGGTCCGCCACGCCCGCAACCGCCGCATAGTTCAGGTCGTGCCCCGCGTCATCGCATAGCGGGCCATCCTGCCCGTAGCCCGTGATGCTGCAATACACCAGCCGGGGATTGTGTCGCGACAGCGTTGCGTAGTCGGCCTTCAGCCGCGCCGTCACGCCGGGCCGAAAACTCTCGACCACCACATCGGCGTCGCGCGCCAACCGTGCCAGCGCCGCCTGCCCTTCGGGATGCTTCAGGTCCAGCCGCAGCCCGCGCTTGTTGCGGTTGCACACGGCGCGCAACGCGGGCGGCGCGTAGTCGCCCGCTTGCGTGTCCTCGATCTTGATGACGTCGGCGCCCAGGTCGGCCAGGTACTGCGCGCCCAGCGGGCCGGGCAGCAGTCGCGACAGGTCCAGCACCTTGATGCCCGCAAGCGGGGCGGTGTTCGGCGTATCCAAAGAGGGACTCCGGTAAATACGAAGAGGCAGCCAGCCAGCGGCAAAAGCCAGTCTAGGCGCGGCTTTGCGCCGATCCAATGGCGAAATGGATGATTCCGCTTGGCGGGAATGCTCACGCCGGGCATTCCTTGGCCGCATGGCTTTCGCTACCATCGACCCGAGTCGGTTCGCGCCCCCGCCGTAGGAATCCGCCATGACGCATCACACCATCGCCGTGGGGCACATCGCCCAGATCCTGCAAGGCGCCCGCGCGCGCGGCGTGGACGTGGAACGCGTGCTGCGGCGCGCCCAGGTGCCGCCCGCCTTGTTGCAGGCGCCGCTGGCGCGCGTATCGCAGGCCCAGTTCGCACAGATCCTGCGGATGTTGCGTCGCGCCACGCGTGACGATTTTTTGGGCATGGGGCGCCATCCGGTGCCGCTGGGCGCCTTTGCCCACGCCTGCCGGCTGGCCTTGCAGGAAGGCACCGTGGGCCAGGCGCTGCGCGTGGCGTTTCGCTACTACCATGGCGTGCTGCGCGACTTCACCGCGCGGCTGTGCGTCAGCGGCGATACCGCGCGCATCGTGCTGGACGCCCGCGGTGCGCCGGACTGCACGCAGTGGTACGGTGAGCGCACGTTTCTGTTCTTCACGCTGGGCGTGGCCAACTGGCTGGCGGGGCGCCGCCTGCCCATCCTGGGTGTGGATTACAAAGCCGGCGCGCGTAGCGCCGACGCGCAAAAGGTCTTTCATGCGCCGGTACGGTACGGCCGGCCCGACACCGGCCTGTGGCTCGATGCCCGTTGGCTGGCCCTGCCCGTGGTGCAGGACGCGCAGGCGCTGCACGCCTTTCTGGCGAACGCGCCGTTCGACCTGCTGGTGAAGTATCAAGACCGCGCCACGCTTACCGATCGCATCCGCCGCCTGCTGCGCAACGACTTGTCGGGGGACCTTCCATCGCTGGCGCAGGTCAGCGCACAGCTGTCGATGACGCCGCAAACGCTCAGGCGCCATCTGCGCGACGAGGGGCAGGGCTTTCAGGTACTGAAGGACGATCTGCGGCGCGATGCCGCCGTTGAATATCTGGGCCGTCTGGATCTGTCGCTGGTGGACATCGCCGCGCGGCTGGGCTTTTCCGAACCCAGCACCTTTCATCGCGCGTTCAAGAAATGGACCGGCGTGTCTCCCGGCGAATACCGCCGCACCCAGCTGGCCTGCGCACCGGCATCGACGCCTGGCCGCGCGCCGTCGGCCCCTGACACTTTCCGCCAATCCGTTTGACGCCTGCGGCCATTGCCGCGCGCCGCGCCAAGCCGCCAAGCTACGGGCTGGGCAAGGTCGGTGACGATGGCAATCCGCAATCTGCAATCTGCAAACACGCCGATCCGCCGATCCGCCGACCCGCAGCCCGCCACCGCGACACACTTCAGGAGAACCCCGCATGAATCGAAAAGTATGGGTGGCCGGCGTCGGCATGATTCCGTTCTGCAAACCCGGCGCCAGCGACCCTTATTCCGTGATGGGGATGCGCGCCGTGCAAGAAGCGCTGGCCGATGCGGGCGTGCCCTACGACGCCGTGCAGCAAGCCTATGCCGGCTACGTCTATGGCGATTCCACCTCGGGCCAGGCCGTGGTGTATGGCGTGGGCCTGACCGGCATTCCCGTCTTCAACGTCAACAACAATTGCGCCAGCGGTTCGTCGGCGCTGTTCCTGGCGCGCCAGGCCGTGGAAAGCGGCGCGGTGGAATGTGCGCTGGCCGTGGGGTTTGAACAAATGGTGCCCGGCGCGCTGAAAGGCGTGTACGAAGACCGGCCGTCGCCACTTGCCGGCTTCGTGTCGGCCATGACCGACGCGCAGGGCTATGACGCCGCCACGCCGCGCGCCGCGCAATTTTTCGGCGGCGCCGCGCGCGACTACATGAAGCAGCACGACATACGCGCCGATACGTTCGCGCGCATCTCGGTCAAGGCGCGCCAGCACGCGGCCCGCAATCCCTACGCCGTATTCCGCAAGACCGTCACGCTGCCCGAAGTGATGGACGCGCCCATGATCTTCGATCCGCTGACGCGCCTGCAATGCTGCCCGCCCACCTGCGGCGCGGCGGCGGCCATTCTGTGTTCGGACGCGTTTGCGCGGCGCCACGGCTTGCGGCCCGCCGTCAGCATTGCCGCGCAGGCCATGACGACTGACACGCCGTCCACGTTCGACTCCGCCGACATGCGCCGGCTGGTCGGTCTGGACATGACGCGCGCCGCCGCCGACCGCGTGTACGAGGCCGCGGGCGTGGACCCCGCCGACCTTGACGTCGTCGAATTGCATGACTGCTTCACGGCAAACGAATTGATCACCTACGAGGGCCTGCGCCTGACGCCCGAGGGCACAGCCGAAAAATTCATTGTCGATGGCGACAACACCTACGGCGGCCGCGTGGTGACGAATCCATCCGGCGGGCTGCTGTCCAAGGGCCATCCGCTGGGGGCGACGGGCCTGGCGCAGTGCGCCGAACTGGTCTGGCAGTTGCGTGGGCAGGCCGACTTGCGGCAAGTCGAGGGCGCGCGGCTGGCGTTGCAGCACAACCTGGGGCTGGGCGGCGCTTGCGTCGTCACGCTGTACCAGGCCGCGTGACGGCGGCCAGCGCCACACGCATCCAACATCTGGCGGCGGATCGATACCCGATACTCGTCGCCCCGCACCCAGTCAGGAGACAACAACGATGGGAACACTTGAAGGCAAGGTAGCGCTGGTGTCCGGCTCGGGCCGTGGCATCGGCCAGGAGATCGCGCTGAAACTGGCGCGCGAAGGCGCAAGGGTTGTCGTCAACGACCTGGACGACGGACCGGCGCAAGACACGGTGACACGCATCCGCCAAGCGGGCGGCCAGGCCCAGGCATGCCCCGGCAGCGTCACCGCGCCGGGCTTTGCCGACCGTTTCGTCAACGCGGCAATCGATACCTACGGCGGCCTGGACATCATCGTGAACAACGCCGGCTACACCTGGGACAACGTCATTCAGAAAATGACGGACGAGCAATGGGACGAAATCCTTGCCGTGCATCTATCCGCCCCGTTCCGCATCCTGCGCGCCGCGTCCGGCTTCATCCGCGAAGCCGCCAAGGCCGAGGCCGCCGAAGGGCGCGAAGTGTTCCGCAAGGTGGTCAATATCTCGTCCACCTCGGGCGTGATGGGCAACGCCGGCCAGGCCAATTACGCCGCCGCCAAGGCCGGCATCAATGGTCTGACGCGCGCGCTGGCCAAGGAATGGGGCCGCTACAAAGTCAACGTCAACAGCGTGGCGTTCGGCCTGATCAAGACGCGGCTGACCGACGCCGTGGCCGACGGCGACACCACGCTGGACATCCAGGGGCGCCAGATCAAGGTGGGCGTCAACCCGCAGGTGCTCAAGAACGCTGAAAGCCTGATCCCGCTGGGCCGCGCCGGCACGCCCCCCGAGGCAGCGGGCGCGGTCTATCTGTTCTGCCTGCCTGAATCGAACTACGTCAGCGGGCAGGTGCTGGTCGTGGGTGGCGGCCGCCCATGACGCGCCTGCCTAACCCGATGGAACCGCCACGCGCCGCGTGGATGGACGCCGACCTGGCGTTGTTCCAGGATGCGACGCGCCGCATCTTCGAAAAGGAATTCGCGCCCGACGAAGAACGGTGGCGCAAGCAGCAGCACGCCGATCGCGACATCTGGACACGGGCCGGGCGCCTGGGCCTGCTGTGCGTCAGCATGCCCGAGGCCTATGGCGGCGGCGCGGGCAGCTTCGCGCACGAAGCCATCGTGGCGGCCGAGCAGGCGCGCGCCATGGTCCATGGCTTTAGCAACAACGTGCACAGCGCCATCCTGGCGCACTACATCCTGAACTACGGCACCGAGGCGCAGCGGCAGCGCTGGCTGCCGGGCATGGCCACCGGCGAGCGCGTGGGCGCCATCGCGATGAGCGAGCCGGGCGCCGGGTCCGACCTGAAAAGCGTGCGCACCACGGCCCGGCGCGACGGCGACACCTACGTCCTCAATGGTTCCAAGACCTTCATCACGAACGGCCTGCACGCCGACCTGATCTGCGTGGTGGCCAAGACCGACCCGCACGCCGGATCGCGCGGCGTGTCGCTCATCATGGTGCAAACGGATGATCTGCCGGGCTTTCGGCGCGGACGGTTGCTGGAAAAGCTGGGTCAGAAAAGCGGCGATACGGCCGAACTGTTTTTTGACGACGTGCGCGTGCCCGCCGCCAACCTGCTGGGCGAGGCCGAAGGGCAGGGCTTCACGCAGCTGATGCAGCAATTGCCGCGCGAACGGCTGCTGATCGCGGTGGGCGCGGTGGCCACCATGCGGCGCGCCATCGACGACACCGTGGCCTATACCAAGACGCGGCAGGTCTTCGGCCAGGCGCTGATCGACATGCAGAACACGCGCTTCAAACTGGCCGAATGCGAAACCGTTGCGACCATCGCCGCGCGCTTTGTCGACGACTGCATCGCGCGCCAGTTGCAGGGCACGCTGGACCTGCCCACCGCCGCGATGGCCAAGTGGTGGACCACCCAGATGAACTGCCAGGTCATCGACGAATGCCTGCAATTGCACGGCGGCTACGGCTACATGCTGGAAACGCCCATTGCGCGGATGTACGCGGATGCGCGCGTGGGCAAGATCTACGGCGGTTCGAATGAAATCATGAAAGAAATCATCGCGCGGGGCATGGCCGCGTAAAGCGGCCGGCACCTTGCGCGGGACTCGGAGAGAGACACGCATGCAGCAAGCGCATTTTCGGTTGGAGCCCAAGGTATTGCCCCAGGTATGGCCCAAGGGCTTGCCGGCCCACATCAACCAGCCCCGCTCCAGCCTCGTCTTCAATCTGGAGGCGTCGGCCACCCGCTATCCCGACAAGCCCGCCATCGTGTTCTACGACACGGTGCTGGACTATGCGCGCCTGAAGCGCGAGGTCGACGCCATGGCCGGCTATCTGCAACACAGCGCGGGCGTTGCAGCCGGCGACCGCGTGCTGCTGCTGAGCCAGAACTGCCCGCAATTCATCATCGCCTACTACGCCGTGCTGCGCGCCGATGCGGTCGCGGTGCCGGTGAACGCGATGAGCACGGAAGATGAGCTGGATCACTATCTGAAGGACAGCGGTGCGCGCGTGGCGTTTGCCGCGCAGGAACTGGCGCCACGGCTGGCGGGCTTTGTCGAAGACGGCAGGCTGGAACGCGTCATCGTCCATGCCTATTCCGACTACCTGGGCGCGGGCGGTGATGGCCAGACGCCGCCGCCCGACTGGATCGCCGCGCCGCGCGACAAGCTAGACATGCCGGGCGGCGTGCCCTGGTACGGCGCCTTGGCGGTCAACGCGCCGCCCAAACCGCACCGGGCGCGCGCGGGCGATCTGTGCCTGCTGCCGTACACGTCCGGCACCACCGGGCGGCCCAAGGGCTGCCGCCACACGCACGGCACGCTGGGCGCGGCGGTGACGGGGTCGGCGCTGTGGCGCGGGCTGACGTCCGAAGCCGTCATCATGGGCGTGGCGCCGCTGTTTCACCTGCTGGGCATGCAGAATTGCATGAACCTGCCCATCCTGCTGGGCGCCACCGTCGTGCTGCTGCCGCGCTGGGACCGGCAGGTGGCGGCGCAATTGATGGCGCGGCATCGCGTCAGCGTGTGGGCCGCGCCGCCGGCGATGGTGGTGGACTTCTTTGCGCAGCCCGACATCGAATCGTATGACCTGTCGCGCCTGGCCTTGTTGTGCGGCGGCGGCGCGCCCATGCCCGAGGCGGTATCGGCCATGCTGGCCGAGCGCTACGGCATCGTCTTCAACGAAGCCTATGGGCTGACCGAGACCGCATCGTTCCTGCACTGCAATCCCATGCACCGCAACAAGCGCCAGTGCATCGGGGTGCCGACTTTCGGCGTCGATACGCGCGTGGTGGACCCGGCTACGCTTGAAGAATTGCCGGCCGGGCAAGTGGGCGAACTGGTCACACGCGGTGCGCAGCTGATGCTGGGTTACTGGAACAACGCGGCTGCCGATGACGAGGCGTTTTTCATGCTGGATGGCGAACGCTACTTTCGCACCGGCGACCTGGGGCGGGTGGACGAGGACGGCTATTTCTTCATCACCGATCGGCTCAAGCGCATGATCAATGCGTCGGGCTACAAGGTGTGGCCGGCCGAGGTCGAGAACGCCTTGTACGAGCATCCCGCCGTGCACGAGGCCTGCGTCATCGGCGTGCCCGACCCGTGCCGGGGCGAGACCGTCAAGGCGCTGCTGGTGCTGCGGCCCGAGGCCCAGGGCAGCGCGCGCGAAGACGAGGTGATCGCGTGGGCCCGCGCCCGCATGGCCGCCTACAAGGCGCCGCGCATCGTTGAATTCGTGGACGCGCTGCCCAAGTCCAGCACGGGCAAGATCCTGTGGCGGCAATTGCAGGAAGCGGGGCGGGCGGGCCGCTAGCGCAACAGCGTGGCGCGAGCGGTATCGCCCGGCCGCTTACCGCAGCGGCACGCCGTTGGTCAATTGACGCAGTTCGTTCAGCAGCTTCGCGGCGGGCAGGGGCAGCAGCCCTTGCGTGCGCCGAAACGCCGTCAGCATGCGCGTGTCGGACGCGCCGGGAATCGGCAGCCGGTCAAGCAGGCCCGCGCGCAGTTCGGCGTGATACATCGGTTCTGGCATCCATCCCAAAAATTCCGAATGGGCAATCAGATTCTTCAGCACCGTGATGGAACGCGTTTCAACCGTGACGTCCGGCATGGACAATCTGTGCCGCGTGAATAGCTGGTTCATGTGTTCGAAGGGCTCGGTGCCGCGCGGCAGGATCGCCCACTTGTACGCCAGCGTATCGGCCAGGCTGAGGCCGGGGCGGGAGCGCAGCGGGTGGCTGGTGCTGGCCACCACGTAGCTCGTGTCTTCCCAACGGCAGTCCGGCACCGAGACAATTTCGTCCGTGTCGTCGGTATGCGCGCCCAGCGCCAGGTCGATCTCGCGCGATAGCAGCGCGCTGGCCAGGCGATCCCATACGCCTTCCACCACCTGCACCTGCAACGTGGGCCAGCGATTGCAGGTTCGGGTCAGCGCGGTGGGAAGAATCAGGCACGCAATGCTGCCCACCGTGCCGACCCGGATGGTGCCCTTGGCCAGCCCCAGCAGCGCACGGATTTCCTCTTTGGCGCTTTCGGCATCGCGCAGCAGCGCGGTGGAATGCGGCAACAGCGTCAGCCCGATATCGGTCAGCTGCATGCCCTTGGAATGACGTTCGAATAGTGGAGCGCCGACCTGGCCTTCCAGGCGGCGCACGATGCGGCTTAGTGCGGACTGCGTGACATGCATGGCGTCGGCGGCACGTCCGAGGCTGCCGGCGGCTACGACCGCGTTGAATGCCGCCAATTGGTGTAGGTCGAATGGCATGCCAAAGCGTAATGACTTTGTCTCGATATATCAATTCTCAAGTCTGCTAGGGGGGGCGACACTCTGCCATCGCTGTTGACCGTGCCCAGGCCCAGCCCGGCGCCTCGTCAACCCCGCCACCTCACCACAAGGACCCAAGCTATGAACGGACCCGTTTTTGGCCTTTTAGGCGCGCTGAACGCCTCTGGTAGCGAGTCCGACCTGGTCCCGCCCCCGCAGCCGCCCACCGTGCGCGACGCCGTCTACGACCTGATGCGCCGCGTCGGCATGACGTCGGTATTCGCCAACCCGGGGTCAACCGAGCTGCCCATGTTTCGCGGGTTTCCCGATGATTTCCGCTATGTGCTGGGCTTGCAGGAAGCCACGGTGGTAGGCATGGCCGACGGTTATGCGCAAGCCACGCGCAATGCGTCGATGGTCAACCTGCATTCGGCGGCCGGGGTCGGCAACGCCATGGGCAACCTGTTCACGGCATACAAGAACCGTACGCCCATGGTGGTGGTCGCCGGTCAGCAGGCGCGCGGCATCCTGCCCTTCGACCCCTTCCTGTCTTCCAGCAATGCCACCGAGTTGCCCCGGCCTTACGTCAAATGGAGCACCGAGCCCGCGCGCGCGCAAGACGTGCCGCTGGCCATCGCGCGCGCCTACTACCTGGCCATGATGCCGCCGCGTGGGCCTGTGCTGGTGTCCGTGCCCGTAGACGACTGGGACGCGCCTTCGCCGCCGTTGGCGCATCGCGGCGTCAGCACTGAACTGCGCCCGCAGCCCGAGGCCATCGGGCGCATCGGCGCCTTGCTGGACGCCTGCCGACGCCGCGCCATGGTCGTGGGCGCTGCCGTGGACCGCGACGGCGCCTGGAACGAAATCGTGGCGCTGGCCGAATTGCACAGCGCGCGCGTGTGGGCCGCGCCCATGTCGGGCCGTTGCAGCTTCCCGGAACGGCATCGCCTCTTCGCCGGGTTTTTGCCCGCTGCGCGCGAGGGCATCGTCGCCCGCCTGCAAGGGCACGATCTGATCCTGGTGGTGGGGGCGCCCGCCTTTACCTATCACGTCGACGGCGCCGGGCCGCACGTGCCCGACGGCGCCGAGCTTTGCCTGCTGACCGACGACCCGGACACGGCGGCGTGGGCGCCGGCGGGGCTGGCAGCCGTGGGCAGTATCCGCCTGTGCCTGCGCGATCTGCTGGCGCGGCCCGCGCCCATCATGCGGCCCTTGCCCGCGCGGCGCGCCGCCAGTCCCGCGCCCGGTCCGTCTTCGCCGATGTCCACCGCCTTCGTGCTGCAGACGCTGGCCGCCATGCGCGACCCGTCCGACATCGTCGTGGAAGAAGCCCCCAGCGCCCGACCCGTCATGCAGCACTATCTGCCGCACGTGCGCTCGCAAACCTTCTACACCATGGACAGCGGCGGCCTGGGGTATGGCATGCCCGCAGCGGTGGGCGTGGCGCTGGGCAAGCCCGACCGGCGTGTCATCGCGCTGATCGGCGACGGTTCCAGCCTGTACTCGATACAAGCGCTCTGGAGCGCCGCGCAGCACAAGCTGCCGATCACCTTCGTCATTCTCAACAACCGCCGCTATGCCGCGCTGCAAGACTTTGCGCCGGCATTCGGCTTCGGGCCGCACGACAAGGTCATGGGCACCGAACTGCCCGGCATTGACTTCGTTGCGCTGGCCCGGGGGCTGGGCTGCGGCGGCGTGCGCGTGTCGGACGCCGCGCGTCTGGGTGCGGTACTGGCCGACGCCATGGCCAGCGGCAGCCCCACGCTGGTTGAAGTGCGGGTGTCCTGAATCCTGTCCGCGGGGTTTCCGGAGTCTGACTCCGGACCCCAGGTTCCTGGAACCTGACGTCGGACCCCAACTCGCGGCAAGTCGTATCCCCAAGGAGGCCACAGCGCCATGCAGGTATTCCCCGTGCAGGTTCCCGTGCAGGTTTCTCCCGCGCAGGTATCCCTATTGATCAACGGCGACGCCACCGGCGCGCGCGACGGCCTGACGTTCAAGCGCCACAGTCCGCTGGACGGCAGCATTGCCTCGCTGGCGCCCGCGGCCAGCGTGCAGGACGCCGTGGCCGCCGTGCAAGCCGCGTCGGCCGCATTTCCGTCCTGGTCGGCCACCGGCCCGGGTGAACGGCGCCAACTGCTCATGCGCGCGGCAGAAGCCATCCAGGCCCGGGCGCAAGCGTTTGCCGACATCATGGCGCTTGAAACCGGCGCCTCGGCCGGCTGGGCACGGTTCAATGTCCAACTTGCCGTCAGCGTGCTGCTGGAGGCAGCCGCGCTGACCACCCAGGTCAGCGGCGAAGTCATCCCGTCCGATGTGCCGGGCAACCTGGCGCTGGCCGTGCGCCAGCCGGCGGGCGTGGTGCTGGGCATCGCGGCCTGGAACGCGCCGGTCATTCTTGCCGTGCGCGCCATCGCCACGCCGCTGGCTTGTGGCAATACCGTTGTGCTCAAGGGCAGCGGCTTGTGCCCGGCCACGCATGGGCTGGTCATGCACACGCTGCAAGCGGTGGGCTTTCCGCGAGGCGTGCTGAACTTCATCACAAACGCGCCGGCCGACGCGGCCACCGTCGTCGAGGCCATGGTGGCGCACCCGTCGGTGCGGCGCGTCAGCTTCATGGGGTCCACGCAGGTAGGCAGGCGTATCGCCTCGGCGTGCGCAAACCATCTGAAACCTGTCGTTCTTGAGCTTGGCGGCAAGGCGCCTTTCGTGGTGCTCGATGACGCCGACCTGGACGCGGCCGCGCGCGCCGCCGTGTTCGGCGCCTTTGCCAATTCCGGGCAGACCTGCATGGCCACCGAACGCATCATCGTCGACCGCACGGTGGCCGACGCCTTCGTGCAAAAGCTGGCCGACCGCGCAGCCGGGCTGCCGCTGGGGGATCCGCGCGAAGCCGCCGTGGCGCTGGGCGCCGTGGTCGACATGAACGCAGTCAAGCTGTGCAATGCCCTGATCGACGACGCGCTGGCGCAAGGCGGCCGGTTGGTGGCAGGCGGCAAGTCCAACACCACCTTGATGCCGGCCACCCTGATCGACCACGTGACGCCCAGCATGCGGCTGTACCGAGAAGAGGCCTTCGGGCCGGTCACGGGCATCGTGCGCGTCAGCGGCGTGGAAGAAGCCGTGGCCTGCGCCAACGACAACGAATACGGGCTGGCGTCGGCGGTGTTCGGGCGCGACGTGGGGCGCGCCATCGCCGTGGCGCGTCGGATTGAATCCGGCATTTGCCACGTCAACGGGGCCACCGTCCACGACGAGGCCCAGATGCCGTTCGGCGGCATGAAGGAAAGCGGCATGGGGCGCTTTGGCGGCAGGGCCGGCATCGACGCCTTTACCGACCTGCGCTGGCTCACGGTGCAGACCACGCCACGTGACTACGCGTTTTGACGCGGGGCGGGCGTTGCTCTCGGCGTTGGCTTCGCCTTCCACTTCGCCTCCCACTCCACCTTCCTTTCCGCCTTCCCTTTGCCAAAGGACCATGTATGCGTACTCAGGTAGCCATCATCGGGGCCGGCCCGGCCGGGCTGATGCTGTCGCAGTTGTTGCACTTGCAGGGTGTCGATTCCGTGGTGCTGGAATGCCGTGGCCAGGCGTCCATCCGCGCCACCGTGCGCGCGGGTGTGCTGGAGCAGGGCACGGTCGACGTGTTGACCGAAGTCGGCTTGGGCGGGCGGCTGCGCAGCGAAGGCTTTCGGCACGAAGGCACGGTGTTGCGGGTGGGCGGCGTTGACCGCCGTATCGACTTTGTCGACCTGACGGGCGGGCGCGCGGTCATGGTCTACGCGCAGCACGAAGTCATCAACGACTTGCTCGATGCGCGGTTGGCGGCGGGGGGCGACGTGCGCTTCAACGTCACCGACGTCACGCTGCACGACGTCGCCCATGCCAACGATGTGCCCCGCGCCCCATACACCACGGCGTCATCCGGACCCGTGGTTCGGTTCCGCGATGAGGGCGGCGTCCCCCTCTCGCTGCGCGCGGATTTTGTCGTGGGCTGCGACGGCACGCATGGCGTCAGCCGCGCCGCCATCGCCCCCCAGGCCTTGCACACCCTTGAGCACCGCTACCCGTTCGGCTGGCTGGGCATCTTGTGCCAGGCGCCGCCGTCTTCCGACGAGCTGATCTACGCCTTGGGCGCCGACGGCTTTGCGCTGGTCAGCACCCGGTCGCGCGAGGTGCAACGCATGTACCTGCAATGCGATCCGCGCGACGCCCCCTGCGACTGGTCCGATGACCGCATCTGGGCCACGCTGCGCGCCCGCCTGGCCACGCCAGACGGCTGGGCGCCCAAGGAAGGCCCCATCATCGACAAGACCGTCATCGGCATGCGCAGCAGGGTGACCGAGCCCATGCGGCACGGCCGCCTGTTTCTGGCGGGCGACGCCGCCCATGTGGTGCCGCCAACTGGCGCCAAGGGCCTGAACCTGGCCGTGTCCGACGTGTGCCTGCTGTCGCGCGCGCTGACTCGTTTCTATCGGCATGGCAAAGACGACCTGCTGGACACCTACAGCGCTGACGCCTTGCGCCGCGTTTGGCGCGCGCAGCGGTTTTCAAAATGGATGACGGCGTTGCTGCACCGTTATCCCGACGCGGACGCCTTTGACCGCAAGCTGCAAGACGCCGAACTCGACTACCTGACCCAATCACGCGCCGCGTGCACCACGCTGGCGGAAAACTATGTGGGGCTGCCCATGGCGCCGCCCTGGGACTGAACGCGGGCTATTTCCGCAAAGGAGAACCAGCATGACTCGTAGTGCCCAGAACGCGGCGGTTCGCGCCGCGCCGCCCGACCGCCGTAACGTCGACCCCGGTAACGTCGACCCCGGTAGCGCCGACCCCGGCAGCGCCGACGTCGGCGACCTGCTGGACAACGGCCCCTTCACGTCCATGCAGAAGTTTGTGGTGATGCTTGCCGCCTTGTCCATCGTCATGGACGGGTTTGATGGCCAACTGATCGGCTTTGCGATTCCGATGATGATCCAGGAATGGGGCATCACGCGCGAGGCCTTCGCGCCCGCCGTGGCATCCGGCCTGATCGGCATGGGGATCGGCAGCGCATCCGCCGGCCTGTTCGCCGACCGCTACGGCCGCCGCATGGCCGTCATCGTCAGCGTGTTTGTGTTTGGCACGGCCACGTGCGCCATCGGGCTGGCGCCCGATGCCCTGACCGTGGCCGTGCTGCGCTTCATTGCCGGCCTGGGCATCGGCGGCGCGCTGCCCAGTTCCACGACGGTTACCGCCGAATTCACGCCCGCGCGCCGCCGCACGCTGGCAGTCACGGCCACCATCGTCTGCGTGCCGTTGGGCGGGATGCTGGCGGGCCTGTTCTCGGCGTATGTCCTGCCTTTGTATGGGTGGCGCGCTTCCTTCTTCATCGGCGGATCGCTGCCTATCGCCCTGGGCTTTGCCTTGATGGCCACGTTGCCCGAATCGCCCCGATTCCTGGCGCGCCGACCCGAGCGCTGGAACGAGTTGGGCGCGTTGCTGGGCCGCATGGGCCGGCCCATGCCGCAAGGCGTGCACTACACGGACGCCGTCGAGCAGGCGCTTGAACAGCCGGGCGCCCAGCCGCAGCGTGGCGTGCGGGCCTTGTTCTCGAAGGGCTACGGCGCCGACACCATCGCCATCTGGGTGGCCTTCTTCATGTGCCTGACGGCGGTGTACAGCGCGTTCAGCTGGTTGCCCACGATGCTGACCTCGGAAGGCTTGCCGCTGGCGGTGGCCGCGTCCGGGCTGACCGCCTACAACCTGGGAGGCGTGATCGGGGCGCTGGTGTGCGCCGTCGCCATGACGCGCTGGGGCTCGCGTTGGCCGCTTGCCATCTGCTGCGTGGGCGCGCTGGGCAGCGCCTTCCTGATGCTGATGGTCGACGTGCGGCAAAGCTCTTCCTTGCTGGTGTTCGGCTTCGGCGTTCACGGGCTGTTCGTCAATGCCGTGCAATCCACCATGTATGCGCTGTGCGCGTACGTCTATGCCACCGGCGTGCGCGCCACCGGCACGGCGGGGGCGCTGGCTTTCGGGCGTCTTGGCGCCATCCTTAGCGCCTTCGTCGGCGCAACCGTCATCACGCTGGGCGGCGCGCAGGGCTACCTGCTGTTGTTGGGCACGGTCATGGTGTTTGCGCTGATTGCGTTGCTGATGGTGCGCCGGCATATCCCCGGCAGGCGCGCGGCGCCGCCGCTGCGCACCGTTGCCGTCGTGGGGGGCACACGATGAACATCGCGATGCTGGGCGCGGGCGCCATGGGTTGCCTGTTTGGCGGGTTGCTGGCCGAGAGCGGCCGGCAGGTGACGTTGCTGGATATCGACGACGCCCATCTGGAGGCGATACGCCGCAGCGGTTTGCGGCTGGAGACCGACCAGGGCGACAGGCGCATCCATGGCATGACGGTGGCGCGGCCCGAGCACCACCGGCAGCCGCCGGACCTGTTGATCCTCTTCACCAAAAGCCTGCATACCGACGCCGCGCTACGCAGCGTGGCGCCGCTGCTGCGCGCACCTGCGCGGGTGCTGACCTTGCAGAACGGGTTGGGCAACCTGGAGGCGGTTTCGCGCCATGTGGACCCGGCGCGCATCCTGGTCGGCATGACAACGTGGCCGGCCGATCTGGCGGGGCCCGGCCACGTCAGATCGCATGGCGGCGGCGTGATCCGCATGTGGCCGGCGCGCGGTAGCGGCGGGGATGGTGAAGGCGACGGCAACGTAGACGCCGACGTCATGCACATCGCGACAGTGCTCAATGACGCCGGTTTGCAATGCGAAGTCGACCCCAACGTCTGGAAGGCGATCTGGGAAAAGGTGGCCTTCAACGCCGCGCTTAACAGCCTGTGCGCCGTCTCGGGCTGCGCGGTCGGTCAGTTGGCCAACGTGGCTGACGGCCCGATGCTGGCGCGCACCGTGGTGTCCGAGGTGGTCGCCGTGGCGCGCGCAAGTGGCGTCGACGCCGACGCGGCGGCCTGCCATGCCAGCGTCGCGCATGCCATTGCGCATCATCGCGGCCACAAGCCGTCGATGTTGCAGGACGTGCTGGCGGGCAGGCCTACCGAAATTGAAACTATCAACGGCGAAGTGGTGGCGCGGGCGCGCGCGGCGGGCGTGCCGGTGCCCCACACCGCCCTGTTGCTGGGCCTGGTGCGCCTGATCCAGGCACGCCAATCTGATATTCCGACCGAGAGACACCCATGACCTCATCCGAAACCGCTCCTGTCCCGCCGCAGCCGCGGCGCCCGTCATCGCGACCCTCATTGGCGTCAAGCTCGCGCCCACCCGCGGGCCTGTCGCCGCGCGACTGGGCCAGCCATCCGGCCTATCTCTACGAGGACTATCGTTCGACGCAATTGCGCGGCCCGACTCTACCGCTCGTGCCCCTGGCCGCGGCGTTGGGCGAAATGCGCCGGCCGGTCTTTGGCGACGACAGTGTGGGCAGGCTGGACCACGACCTGACGCGCAATGCGCGCCGCAATGGCGAACCCATCGGCGAACGCATGGTGTTGGCCGGCCGGGTAGTGGACGATCTTGGGCGGCCGGTGCCGCACACGCTGATCGAAATCTGGCAGGCCAATGCGGCCGGCCGCTATGTGCACAAGGCCGACCGCCACGACGCGCCGCTGGACCCGAACTTCCTGGGCGCGGGCCGCTGCCTGACCGATGCGGACGGGCGATACCGCTTCTTGACGATCAAGCCGGGCGCCTATCCCTGGGGCAACCATCCCAACGCCTGGCGCCCGCAGCATATTCATCTATCCCTTTTCGGCCAGCACTTCGGTACACGGCTGGTCACGCAAATGTACTTTCCGGGCGACCCGTTGCATGCCTTCGACCCGATGCTGAACGGTACGCCGGAAGCGGCGCGCAGCCGGCTGATCGCGGACTTCAGCGTGGGCCTGACCGAAGAAGGTTTTGCGTTGGGATATCAGTTCGACATCGTGCTGCGCGGGGCGCGTTGCACGCCGTTTGAAAACGGCTAAGGAGGGGTCATGTTGATGCAAGGCTTGCAAGACAATTTTGGGCAGACGCCATCGCAGACGGTCGGCCCGTATTTCGCGTACGGCTTGACGGCGGCGCAGTACGGCTACGACTTCGATCAGCCCTTTGACACCGTGCTGGCGGACGACGAGGCGCGCGGTACGCGCATGCGCCTGGAAGGCCGTGTGCTGGACGGCGATGGCATGCCGGTGTCGGACGCGCTGGTGGAAATCTCGCACGTGGACGGGCAGGGCCGGTATCCGCGCAATGTGTACGAGGCATCGGCCATGGGGTTTCGGGGCTTCGGGCGTTGCGGCACGGGCACCGACCTGGGCAACCGCTACGCGTTTCACACGGTCAAGCCGGCGTCGCAGGCAGACGGCGAGGCGCCGCACATCGACATGATTGTGACCATGCGCGGGCTGTTGCTGCACGTGTTCACGCGCGTGTACTTCCAGGACGAGGCCGAGGCGAATGCAGAGGACGCGGTCTTAAATTCCGTGTATGCCGCGCGGCGCCACAGCCTGCTGGCGCGCAAGGACGAGCGGGGTGGCGAGCTTATCTACCGATTCGACGTCCATATGCAGGGGCCGTACGAAACGGTGTTCTTCGACGTGTAGCCGGCGCCATCACGCGATCCGGGCAAAAACCCGGCCCGAAGATTCGGCCTGAATATTCGGCCTGAATATTTGGCCTAAATATTCGGCCTAAATATTCGGCCTGAAAATCACCGCGAAAAAAAGGCGCTGAAAACTTCAGCGCCTTGCCAATGCGGGGGGGGTATGACACCGCCCGCGTTGCATCAGGCCGTGGTGTCGCCAGCCGCTTCGGGCTGGTACAGAATTTCTTCGATGCTGGCCGAATGCTCGGTCTGGTTCGGCGCCGTCCACGTGACCAGCTGGCCGGTGCGCGAGCCGATCAGGCTCAGGCCCAGCGGCGACATCACCGACACCTGGCCCTGCGCCAGGTTGGCATCGGCCGGATAGCACAGCGTGACAACCATTTCATCGCCCTTGTCGTTCAGCAGGCGCACGCGCGAACGCATCGTGATGATGTCGGGCGTGACTTCCTCGATGGCGATGATGGGCGCGGAGTCCAGCAATTCCTGCGCGGCATCGACGGCATCGCGCGACAGGGTCGCGGCGGTGGCGGGGCGGGTGATCATGCCCAACAGTCGGGCGTGGTCCAGGGCGGTAATGAGTTTGTCTTGCGGCACGGCGTTCATGTCGGTTCTTCTTGGACGAAAGGCCCCGCTAGGCGTAGGCCTTTCGGCGTGCGCGGGCGAGGCAATGGAGGAGATGACAGCGCTTTGGGAAGAGAATGTTCAAGCGGTGCCGCGACGAAGCGTACGGTGTGGATCGTGCCCGGGCAGCGCGCCGACGTTGCGGCTTACTGCGGCTAGCCCACCCTAAAGCAGGCTTCGGACCCCGGACAGAGATGATTACCGGGCTGATTCGAGCGTCGAAGCGGTGCAGTTTTTGCGCGTTTGGCGCCCAATCTGCTGTCGGCAATAGGCGAGTATATAGGCCATTGCCATATGCGTGTGTCGGAATATTCTGAAAAGGGGCGATTTGCGCCGCCCCTTCCCGGGTACACGCGGCAAATCAGCCCTTGATAAAGGCCAGTAGGTCCGGATTGATGATGTCGGCGTGGGTCGTCAACATGCCGTGCGGCAAGCCTTGATACACCTTCAACGTGCCGTTTTTCAGCAGTTTGACCGACAGGCGCGAGGCATCGTCGATGGGCACGATCTGGTCGTCGTCGCCGTGCATGACCAGCGTGGGCACGGTGATGGCCTTCAGGTCTTCGGTCTGGTCGGTTTCGGAAAACGCCTTGATGCCTTCGTAATGGGCACGCGCGCCGCCGATCATGCCTTGGCGCCACCAGTTGTTGATGACGCCCTGCGACACCTTGGCGCCCGAACGGTTAAAGCCATAGAACGGGCCCGAGGCCACGTCTACGTAGAACTGGGCGCGGTTGGCGGCAAGCGCTTCGCGGAAGCCGTCGAACACTTCCATCGGCAGGCCGCCCGGGTTGGATTCGGTCTTGAGCATCAGCGGAGGCACGGCGCTGACCAGCACGGCCTTGGCGACGCGGCCTTGCGGCTGGCCGAATTTGGCGACATAGCGCGCCACTTCGCCACCGCCCGTCGAATGGCCGATGTGCACCGTATTGCGCAGGTCCAGGTGTTCGACCACGGCGGACGCGTCGGCGGCGTAGTGGTCCATATCATGGCCGTCGCTGACCTGGCTTGAGCGGCCGTGGCCACGGCGGTCGTGCGCAACGACGCGAAACCCCTTGTTCACGAAGTACAGCATTTGCGCGTCCCAGTCGTCGCTGGACAAGGGCCAGCCATGGTGGAACATGATGGGCTGGGCGGTCTTGGGACCCCAATCCTTGAAGAAAATCTGCACGCCGTCGGGGGTGGTGATGGTGCTCATGGGCTTGTACTCCGGGTAGGTGCCACGGGGGGGGGCGGGCGTCGGGGCAGGCTTGGAAACAAGCCCGGTTCCAGCGCCAAGAAACCCTGAGCGTAGCGCTGCCCACCTTGCAGCGCTTGAAGATTATGAACCGGCTTTGAACGAAATCATCTTGCACTCGGGGGGGCGGCAGTACTAGGCATTCTGGCCCCCGCCTGCGGCACGGCCCCCGCCTTCTTGCAGCGCCCGATAGTGTTCCACCACCCCTTGCAGGGCATATTCGGCGCTGGCCTTGCGTATGCTGTTGCGGTCGCCCGAGAAACGCTTGGTGGCGGTGAACACCACGGGGTGGGCGTCGGCATTGCCCCTCTTGAAGACCCAGGCGTAGCACTGCGTGCCGCTGGGAATTTCGTCGTCGGTGGCGTCGGTGACGCCGGTATTGGACACCGCCACGTTCGCGGGGCTTTTGCGCGCCGCGCCCAGCGCCATGTCGCGCGCGACGGCCTCGCTGGTCAGATTGTGCGAGCGCAGCGTGGCCTGCGGCACCCCCAGGCAACGCTGCTTGGCCTCAACGGAATACACGACGAAGGCGCAGTCCAGCAATTGGCCGGCGCCGGGAATGTCGGCCAGGGTGGCCGCAATCAGCCCCGCCGTGCAGGACTCGGCGGTCACCAGCGTCAGGTCGTTTTCCTGCATGAATGTCGCGACTCGTTCGATAGCGTTCATCGTTGCGCTCCGGTAAGGGGGCCGCCTTGTCATGGCCATCGCCCCAGGCGAGTGCCCCCAAGCAAACCGCGTTCCCGGCGGCGTTGCGGGCATGGCAGTTGCTCCGGCATGGCGTTATCCCGACATTCCGTCATCCCATCAATGGGGGCCGTTGCCCCACCAACGCCAGGAGCCTGCCATGAACATCCCGTCGACGTTGCAGCAAAAGCCGACCTCGCCGCAGCCCAACCAGGGCCAGCCCGACCAATCCCCCGCCGAGAATCCGGACCGCCGCGCGCCGGGCCAGGAACGGGACAAGGACGGGCGCTGGCCGCCCGATGCCCTGCCCAATCCGATGCCGGGCCTGGACCCGCAGCAGACCCCCGGTATCGACCGCTTGGGTGACGCCAATATCGCCGACCAGCAATGGCTGCGCAGCACGCGCGGCCTGTAATGGCCAGGATGCCGGGCGTTTCCGCCCGGCCTGGCGGCTACGCCGCTACGCCGCTACGCCGCTACGCCGCTAGGCCGCTAGGCCGGTAACGGCGCGGGCGGCGCACTCCCACCCGGGTTGCGTCCCCCCGCCGACCCACCGCCCTTGCCGGGCGAGGATCCCGCCGCATTTCCCGCCGCATTCCCGGCCGCATTCCCGGCCGTATTCCCTGCCGCGTCTTCCGCCGCCGGCGCCGCATCCGCCGCATCCCGCGGCATATGCAGAATCTGTTCCGGCAATGCCAGCGCGATGCCCGCCGCCTGCAACTGCCGCATGATCCCCAGGTTGATCGCCTGCTGGATGTCCATGTAGTGGTTGTAATCCGCCGTCAGCACGTAATAGACCGCTTCGAACTCCAACGCACCCTCGCCAAATCGGGCCAGATGCGCGCGGTCAAAGCGCGTGTCGCTCTGGCCCTCGATCTGCGAACGAATGATGCCCGGCACGGCGGCCACTTTTTCCACGTCGGTTTTGTACGTAATGCGCACTGAAAACACGATGCGCCGTTGTTGCATCCGTTTGTAGTTTTGGATGGTCTGTTTGAGCAGCTCGGTATTCGAGCAGACGATCTGCTCGCCGCCCAGGCTGCGAATGCGCGTGGTTTTCAGCCCCACGTGCTCGATGCTGCCGGCCACCTGCCCGAACACAATGAAGTCGCCGGCTTCAAAGGGCTTGTCCAACCCGATGGAGATCGACGCGAACAGGTCGCTCAAGATGGTCTGCACCGCCAAGGCCACGGCCACGCCACCGATCCCCAGGCTGGCGACCAGCGCGGTGATGTTCACGCCCAGGTTGTCCAGCATGGCCAGCAGCGCGATCACCCACACCAGCGCCCGCAGCAGAAAACTGAGCAGGGTTGCGGTCACGGTGCCCCGATTGTGCAGGGCGTGGCTCAAGCCCACGTCCACCGCGCGGTCCAGCCATAGCGCCAGTTGCAGCGCGATCAGCACAAACCACAAATGTTGTGCACCGCCTTCGCTCCAGGGGAACGGCGCGCCCGCCACGTCGATGCCGATCAGCAAGGCGAAGATGGCCAGCAGGATCCAGCTGGTGCGCTGCATGACGCGGATCGCGCCCGCCGCCATGCCGTGCCCGGGCTGCGCCGCGCGCCGCTCCAGCCGCGTGCGCACGAGGCGGAACGCAAAGATCAATATCAAATACAGGGTGGCCGCGACCGCCGCCGCGATCAGCCACAGGGCGATGGGATGGTCCGCGAGCGCGCGCGTTCCAGAAATCCATTGACTCAACATACCGCCTCCGCAAGGTTGGACTCGCGGTGGGCAGCAAATGTTGTGCCGCCGTGCGGCGGCGTCAGGCTACTGGCCGAACCGGGACAGCAGCATCGATATCAATCTGGCCTGGTTAAAGGGCTTTTCGCAACGGGGGAATTCGCGATAGCACGCTTCAAGGGCCTCGACACCAAACCCCGTCAGCAGCACCACATGCACGCCCTGCGCCGTCAACGCATCGATCAGCGGATAAGACAGCGTGCCGTGCAAATTGATGTCCACCACCGCGCAATTGAATTGCCCGGCGTGTGTGTCGGCAAAGCGCGTCGCCTCGTCCAGCCATCCAATCATGCCGACGATCTCGGCGCCCACTTCGCGCAGCGCTTCCGCCAGCGTTTCCGCAATGACGTATTCGTCTTCAACGATCAGCAACTTGCAAGCCGACAGTGGGAGAGTTTCAGTCATGGTGATCCTTTTACTTGGCCGCGATCTTAAAGTTGGTCGACGGTCGTAATGGAACTTCGATACGGCAGCGCAGGCCGTCTTCCCTGAAATCCAGCGACGTGCGCGCTTGCAGGGTGAACGTCAGTGCCTGTTCGATAAGCTCGCGCCCATAGCCCTTGCGGCGCGTATCAGGTGGCGTGGGCAGGCCGAACTCGTGCCATTCCACAACCAGCGTCTGCCCGTCTCCCTGTGGCAGCGTGTGCCATTGCACCTGCAACTGCCCACTGGCGTATTTCAAGGCGCCATGCTTGAGCGCGTTGGTGCCCAGTTCGTGCAGCGCCAATGCCAGTGACTGGCTGCATTCCGCGCTGACGAACGTGGGCTCGCCTTGCACCGACACATGCTGCCCATGCCCCACGGCGTCCAGCTCGCGGCGCACGATCTCGCCAAAATCCACGGCCTCGTGCGACGCATCGCTTAGCAGGCCCTGCACCCGGCTCAGCGCCGACAGCCGGCTGTCCAGCCGGTCATAGGGCTCGCCACGCCCCAGGGTGCGATACGCAATGCTCTGCACCAGCGCCAGCAGGTTGCGGGTGCGGTGTTGCAGCTCGGCAATCAGGATGCGATGCCGCTTTTCGGCCTGCGTGATCTGCGTGATGTCGATGAAGGTGACGACCACGCCGTCCACGCGGTTGTTGGCATCGCGGTAAGGCGCCAGCCGCAGCAGGTAGTGCTTGGCGTCGCCATCGCCTTCAATGCGGCGCTCGATCACTTCCTGGGTTCGAAACACCTGCTGGATGTCTTGCGCGAACGAGGGCAACGGGACGCGGCTGGCCAGGTCGGTAATGGGCCGACCCCGGTCGCTGGGCAGGATGCGGAACACGTCTGACACGGGCGGCGTGAAGCTGCGGATCACCAGGTTGCCGTCCAGGAACAGCGTGGCGAAGGCGGTGCTGGCAAACAGGTTGTGCAGGTCGCTGTTGCTGCGGTCCAGCTCGTCGACCTTGCCTTGCAATTCGGCATTCACGGTGTGCAGCTCTTCGTTGAGCGACACCAGTTCTTCCTTGGACGCTTCCAGCTCTTCGTTGGACGATTGCAACTCTTCGTTGACCGAGACCAGCTCTTCGTTGGATGACTTCAATTCTTCCAGCGCGGTTTCGTATTCCTCGATGGTCGATTGCAGGCGGTCGCGCGTTTCGCGCAGTTCGCTTTCAATCTGTTCGGCCGCGCCGATGTGCGCGGCGTGCAGATAGGCGTCGGCCTCTTCGCGGCTGACGGGCGGGCCGTCGTCGGCGAACAGCACCAGGTACAGCGGTTCGCCTTCGCGGTTCTCCAGCAACGGGTCCACCGTCAGGCGCAGCAGCTGCACGCGGCCGTCGTCGCCTTCGATGGCCACGTTATGGCGCGTGGCCGTCACGCCGGTGGACATGGCGTCGTTGAGCAGCGCGCGCATGTCCAGGCGCAGGTCCTTGCGCGCCAGCGCCAGGATCTGGCGCGTCGGCACGCCCGCCGCCGCCTCCAGGTACTTGCCCGTGCGGCCCGAGTAATACACCACGTCGCCATCTTTGTTGACCAGTACGTGGGGCGGCGCATGCTGGTTCAGCACCTGCGAATCGATGGACTGGCGCAGCCCCGTGGCACTGGCCGGCAGGCGCCGATGCAGAAGGTCCTGCGACGACGGCATCCCCGCCGATGGCAGGTTGAAATGCGGGCGCGGGCGTACGGCGATGTCGCTGCGCCGCTGGAAAATCCGATGCTTCTTGTCCACGGGGCCGAACATATCGGAGAACTGTGTCGTGTTTTCCGACATGCCCAGGAACAGATAGCCGCCGCTGCGCAGCGCGTAATGGAACGTCGGGAACACCTGCTTCTGAATGGTGCCGCCGAAATAGATCAACAGATTGCGGCACGACACCAGGTCGATGCGCGAAAAGGGCGGGTCGCGCAAAACGCTGTGCGGCGAAAAAATGCACAGTTCGCGGATCTGCTTGCTGACCAGATGACTTTCGCCATCGGCAATGAAGAACCGCTCGCGGCGTTCCGGGCTGACGCTGTCCAGCAGCGTGCCCGGATAGCGGGCCGTGCGCGCAATATTCAGCGCCCGCTCGTCGATGTCGGTGGCGAACAGCTGCACGCGCGGAGGAAGTTCCATCTTGTCCATGTGCTCGCGCAGCAGGATGGCCAGCGAATAGACTTCTTCGCCGGTGGCACAGCCAGGGACCCACACCCTGACCGTATCGCCAACGCTGCGCCCTTCCAGCAGCTGCGGCACCACCAGCTTGGCCAGCGCCTCGAACGCCTCGGGGTCGCGGAAGAAGTCGGTCACGCTGATCAACAGGTCACGAAACAGCGCGCCGGCTTCCTGGGGCGTTTGTCGCAGGTACGCCAGGTAGGCCTCCAGCGAGTCCGACTGGTTCACCTTCATGCGGCGATGCACGCGACGCATGAAGGTCTTGCTTTTGTAACCGCTGAAATCATGGCCCGTGCGGGTCAGCAAAATCGCATAGATGTCCGACTTGATCCTTTCCATTTCGGGGGGCATGGCTTCGTCTTCGTCGGCGGTTAACAGGCCGATCGGGGAGGGCGGCGCCGCGTCAAGCATGTGCAGGCGCGTGCCCATTTCGACTGCGGGCAGCGCAAAGTCGATGATGCCGGCGCCGATGGCGCTGTCGGGCATTTCGGCATAGGCCGGCCCGTTGCCATTCGGGGCCTGGGCCATGGTGATGCCGCCATATTCCTTGATGGTCTTCAGGCCCAGGGTGCCGTCGGAGCCGCTGCCGGACAGCACAATGCCCACCGCGCGCTGGCCATAATCGCGTGCCAGCGACATGAAGAACTGATCGATGGGGCGCCGCCCGCCGCGCGGGCCGGACGTGGCGGCAAGCTTGATGCGGCCCTGGCTGATCGAGATGTCGGCGTCCGCCCCCAGTACATAGACCTGGTTCATCTCGATCGCCATGTCGTTTTCCGCGGCGTTGACCGGCAACGACGTGTGGCGGCCGATGACCTCCGGCAGATGGCTTTCGCGGCCCGGGCCCAGATGCGTCACCACGATGAACGACATGTCGGGCTCTTTGGGAATGCCCGCAAAGAAACCTTCCAGGGCCTCCACGCCGCCGGCGGAAGCACCGATACCCACAACAAAAGCGGCACTGGAAAGGGTCATGTCGTTCCAAAAATGGGAAAAGCAGGATGATATTCGACGACGTTAGCACGGGGGATCACTGAGTGTCCCGGTCGGAAAAGTCTGCATACCTGTGCGGGACGCACCCTGAAAAAAACCGTGCGGTAACGGTGCTATACGACGGCGGTTTCAGGAATGCAGCTTGCGGCAAGACAAGCGCCACTTTTCAAAAGGAATTCGCGATGAAATCCAAAGACAACAAGCCCAACCCCACCGCCGACGACACCCCGCGCGAAGCGCAGGCCAGCCACCGCGACACGCAGAACCGCAGCAAGAAAGAAGGCCATGTCACGCAGATCGGCACCGGCCAGGATCAGCAGAGCCAGCGCAATCGCGGCGCCGGTTCGCGTAGCAAGCCTTAAAGGAGAACACGCCATGACACATCCTGGGCATAGCTTGCATGGGGCTCGCCGCTCAGCGCTTGCCCTCGCTTTGGCGGCGGGCCTGGCCTGGGCGCCGGTGACCTTCGCGCAATCGGCCGGGGGCCCGGCGGGGCGGGCGGGGCAGGGTGGCCCGCCGCCTGCCGGCACGCCGGCGCCCCAGGGGCCCGCGCCGGACAGCGGCGCACCGGCACCATCCAAAGGCGATCCGTCGCGCCCGCCGCCCACCGTGCCGCAGGCCGCGCCGGGCACCACGCCGTCGCAGCCGGTGCAGGGGCAGGGCACGGTCAAGGGCTCATCGGCCAACCCGGCGCCCGACGGGCAGATTCCCGGCGGCAAGGCGGGCTCGGGCGGACACAAGACCAACATGTTCGGCCGCTGAAAAAGGCCGGACGCCATGTAAAGCAAAGGCGACGCATCATGCAAAACCGAGACATCGTGGTGGTGGCGGTCTCCACGGGCGGCCTGGCCGCGCTGGAGGTCTTGCTGGGCGATCTGGACCCAGGCCTGCGCGCATCGGTGTTCGTGGCGATGCATGTGGACGGCTACCGCAGCGTCCTGCCCAGCCTGCTGCAAAACCGTACGCGCTGGCAGGTGCAACATGCCGAGGATGGCCAGCCCTTCGCGCCCGGCGTCGTCTATATCGCGCCGCCCGACCGGCACATGATTTTGCAGCATGACGCCACAGTATTGACGCGTGGCCCGAAGGAAAACTTCACGCGGCCGGCGGCGGACCCGTTGTTTCGTTCAGCCGCCGTGCATTACGGGCCGCGCGTCGTGGGCATCGTCCTGACCGGGCGCCTGGACGATGGCTCTGCCGGGCTGAAATCGGTGCACGCGTGTGGCGGTTTTGCCATTGTGCAGGACCCGCAGGACAGCGTGGCGCAGGATATGCCTGCCAACGCGATCGCGGCCGTGCCCACGGCGCAGGTGCTGCCGCTTCAACAAATTGGAAATGCGATGGCTAAAGCGATCAACACAACAGTGGCGCCTCGCGCGGCGGGTGGCGGGCCGTCCGAAACGCTGCGCACCGAGTCGCGCATGACGGAAACGGGCCAGTCCTCGGCGGCCGTGCTCGAACGCATCGGGCGGCAGGCGGGGCTGACCTGCCCGGAATGTGGCGGCGCAATCTGGCGCGTGGACACGGGCGTGCCGGTCCGGTATCGGTGCCACACCGGCCACGCATTCTCGTCCGCCTCGCTGAACGCCGCGCAGGCCGAGCAGGTTGACGATGCCATCTGGTCCGCCGCCCGCCTGCTGCGCGAGCGTATTTTGCTGGCCAGTGAAGAAATCGCTACGGGCGGGGCAACGGCCGAAGCCACGGGCCGGTTGCGGGCGTCGGTGGCGCAATGGGAGGCGGCCTACCAGCAGCTGCGCAGCCTGGCCGCGACCACCGACGGCCCCTTGGCGAAGACCGACATCGCTTGACCGGCGCGCCGAGCGCGGCAGGAATGCGGTTTGCGGCCCTTGCGGTCCCATCCCGGGACAAATATGCAAGGAGATCAGCGATGACCGCCGTGAACAAAGAAATGGAAGCCTGCATCGACAACTGCCTGGCCTGCTATCGGCACTGCCTGCAAACCGCGTCCAACCACTGCCTGGAGGCGGGCGGCGAACATGTCGAACCCGAACACTTCCGCCTGATGATGGCCTGCGCCGAAATCTGCCGTACGGCCGCGCACACGATGCTGATTGGCATCGAACAACACGATCGTGTTTGCGGCGCGTGCGCCGAAATATGCGCCGCTTGCGCGGACAGCTGCGAAGGCGTCGGTGGCATGGACGACTGCGTTGCAGCCTGCCGGCGCTGCGCCGACAGCTGCAAAAAGATGGCGGCCTGAACGGATGGCGCCCTGCGCGCGCGGGCGCGACCGGCCGGCTACGCCAGCCGCTGCGACGCCAGCCAAAGCGTCACCAGGAGCGAGCCGGCCACCATCCAGAACACGATGGCCAACAAAATACCTAGCGACAGCCGGAAGCCGGTTGCGGGACCGGCAAGCGGCAAACGAGTCGCGGGCGTGATCGGAAGCGAGGTCGCGGCGCCGGCCAGCGGCAGCGGGGCGGCTTGCGGCACGGAGGGCAAGGTGGGGGAGGCCATGGTCGATCCTGTAATCCAAGGACGTGTGTGGAAGGGTCCCGCCCACGCCGTGCGGGTCTGCAAAGGAATGCGGCGCAGGCCGCGGTCCTATACAGCAAGTGCCGTGCCCAAAGAAGAGCGCCTTCCCCGGGAGCGCCTTCCACGGGAGCACCTTCCCGGGAGCACCTGCCCCGGGAGCACCTTCCCGGGAGCACCTTCCCCGGGAGCACCTTCCCGGGAGCACCTTCCCCAGGAGCGGCTTCCCCAGGAGCCCGCCCCGGGCAGCGCCCGTCGGGGCAGCGCCGTCCCGGCAGCACCGTCCCGGGTAGCGCCTATCAGGCCCGCCCGTCGCGCGGCGCAATCCACGCCGAGCAGCCGCCCGGTGCGCTGGCGCCGCTGACGTAAAGCGCGCCCGCGCCAAACAGGGAAAACAGCGTCGCGCCGGGCGCATCCGCCAACACCCATACGCCGCCCGACGGGTCCGCCCACACCACGCGGGCGTCCGTGCCGTCCAGCGCGGCCAGCAAACCCGTCGCGCTGGCGCCCGGCCGCAACACCACCACCGACGTGTCCTGGGCCGGCGACGACACCGGATACAGGTTCAGGGCCGCCGCCGTGGTGATGACCACGGCCAGCAACGCGGACACGGCGGCGCCGCCCGCGCCCCCCGCGCCCCCCGCGCCTGGTCCTTGCCGCCGCAGCACCCACCCCGCCAGAAGCGGCACGATCCCAAACAGGACCAGCCACGCCAGCTCCCAGGGCAAGGGGTCGGCCACATCCATGCGCAGCCGATGCAGGCCCACCACCCAATGCGACAACACGGCATCGATCACATGCCATGCCCCAAAGCCGATCAGGAACTCGGCCAGCAGACGCTTGCGCGGCGGCAGGCCGGCACCGCGCGAGCGGTACAGACTCCACAAGCCTGCCCCTGCCACCGCATACATCAGGGCGTGGAAAACGCCATCGGCCACGACTTGCACGCGCAAATCAGCCAGGGATGCCGCGTTCAGACCGGAAAGAAGGTGGTGCCATTGCAATATCTGATGCAGCAGAATGCCGTCGAAAAAGCCCCCCATGCCGAAGCCCAATAAAAAACCCGCCCACGGATGGCGGCGGGGCAGGGCGGCGGCCGGGCCGGCCCGCAGCGGCGCGTTCATTGCGAGACCGGGCCAGAACGTTTGGGCAACACCGCCGGTGTGTCGTCCGCCGGCTTGAAGGTATCGCCTTCGGTGTCGCGCTCGGGGCTCGGGTTGCCGTCCATGGGCTTGACGCCGCCCGCGCGGGTGGCCGGCTGCCGGCCTTTCTCGCTATGGTCATCGGCGTGCTTGATGCCGTCCTGCACACGGTTGGCGATATCCACCTGGTCCTCGGTGGACGGCTCCACCGCGCCGCTGCCAGCGGTGGGCGGGTTGGTGGCTTTCTCTGCTTGCGTGGGCTTCATGGGGGCCTCCTGGAATTCAGGTTCAACAATGGACACCGCGTAGTCCGGATATTCGGTGCGGGCGGCTTCTACGGCGGCTTCGCAGCTGGGATAGGCGCGGGCGTCCTGCTGCACGCCAAGCATGGCTATGCCGCGAAAGCTCCATTTGCCGTCCGGGCGCTGAAAGGCTTCAACGATCATCTTCCGACTCCTCGCGCGGCGGCGCGGGGCGCGTGTCGTTCGAGCCGGGCAAGGTGCCGGTGCGCGCCTCGGTTTCTTCCTGGGCCTCGGCGCGGTCAAAGCCCGTGCCCTCGTGGCTGCGCGCGGCGGGCGGATGGTCAATATCCGGAATGTCACGCGATGCCTGGGGTTTGGACGACGGCCGCAACGCGCCAGCGTTGACGTCGGGCTGGCCGGGGATGGTCTTGCGGGAACCGTCTGTTGGGGATTGGGGCATGGGAGCTCTCCTGGCGGGGTTCAACGTGTCCGGCAGGCGAGCAATTGGCGTGCCCGCGACGACGCCGCAAGACGCTTCAAAAGCCTGCCGCCGAACAGGCGGCAAGGCAGCCGGCCCGCCTGCGCAAGACCGCGTGATCCGGCCCCGCATTCGGCAAGTTTTCGGCACGCCAATTGCGGCATCCGTCGCGCGCTTCCATTGCCCCTTATTTCTCCCTTGGAGTATCCCCATGAGCAGCACTGTCGACTCTCGATCCGGCGACCAGCCGGCAGCCGGACGCACCTACCTTGAAGACGCCTTGTCGGGCAGCTCATGGCTGGCACGCGATACTCCCGCCGTCGTTTGCTTTTCGCACTTGCGTTGGAACTTCGTGTTCCAGCGCCCCCAACATCTGATGACCCGGTTTGCGCGCGCGCACACCGTCTATTACGTTGAGGAGCCAGTTTGGGTGGACAGCGCGCGGCATGGCTGGCTGGAGGAAAACCAGTGCGACGGCGTCACCGTGCTGACCCCGCACCTGGCGCGCGATAACTGGGTGGAAAGCCACCGCCGGCTGTTGCAGGAAAAGCTCTGGGCCGACGGCGTGACACGGCCGGTGCTCTGGTACTACACGCCCATGAGCCTGCCGTTCTCGGATCAGGTCGAAGCCAGCCTCGTCGTGTACGACTGCATGGACGAGCTGTCCGCATTTCGCGGCGCGCCGCCGGAATTGGTCGACATGGAAAAGCGCTTGCTGGCGCGCGCCGACGTGGTGTTTTGCGGCGGCCACAGCCTGTATGAATCCAAGAGCCGCCTGCATCCCAATGTGCACGCGTTTCCCAGCAGCGTGGACGGCGCGCACTTCGGGCAGGCGCGCGCCGTCACGCAAATTCCGGCCGACTTGCAAGAAATACCCGGTCCGCGCCTGGGCTTTTACGGTGTGCTGGACGAACGCTTCGACACGCGTCTGGTCGCCGAGGTGGCGGCCTTGGCGCCCGACTGGCATTTTGTGTTCATTGGCCCGGTGGTCAAGATAGACCCCGCTGAATTGCCGCAAGCCGCCAACATCCATTACCTGGGACCGCGTTCGTATGACCAGTTGCCTGCTTATCTGGCGGGCTGGGACGTTGCGTTGATGCCGTTTGCGCTGAACGAATCCACGCGCTTCATCAGCCCGACCAAGACGCCTGAATATCTGGCGGCGGGGCGACCCGTGGTGTCCACGCCCATCAACGACGTGGTGCGCACCTATGGCGGTTCCGACGTGGTGTTCATCGCGCGGGACGCGCCCGCCTTCGTTAACGCCGCCGCGGCCGCGTTGCAGGCCACCAAGACCCCCGAGCTCCTGCTTGCCAAGGCTGACCATGCGCTGCGCGGGATGTCGTGGGACGCCAGCTGGGACGGCATGTGCCGCGTGATGAACCGCGCCTACACTAGCAGCGCAACGCGTCGCGCGGCGGCGCACGAGCCCGCGCGCGCCGTCAAGTCGGCCGGCACCGTGCGGCACTACGATTACATGATCGTGGGCGCGGGCTTTGCCGGCAGCGTGCTTGCCGAACGGCTGGCGCGCGGCAGCGGCAAGCGCGTGATGGTGGTGGACAAGCGCCCGCACGTGGGCGGCAACGCGTATGACTACTTCAACGATGCCGGCCTGCTGCTGCACCGCTATGGCCCGCACATCTTCCACACCAATTCCGCCAAGGTGCTGGAATACCTGTCGCGCTTCACGGCGTGGCGCAGCTATGAACACCGCGTGCTGGCGGAAACGCCCAAGGGGCTGGTCCCCATGCCGATCAACCTGACCACCTTGGAAAAGCTGTACGGCAAGCGCTTTTCGGCCGAAGAGGCCGAGCGCTTCCTGAAGTCGGTGGCCGAACCCATCGCCAACGTGGCCACGTCGGAAGATTTTGTGGTGTCGCAAGTTGGCCGTGAACTGTACGAGACCTTCTTTCGCGGCTACACGCGCAAGCAGTGGGGCCTGGACCCGTCACAGCTGGACCGTTCCGTGGCCGCCCGCGTACCCACGCGCCTGTCCACCGACGACCGCTACTTCACCGACCGCCATCAATGCATGCCGCTGCACGGCTACACACGCATGTTCGAACGCATGCTGGACCATCCGAACATATCGCTGGCCCTGGGGCTGGATTATCAAGAAGCCCGCGCCGCGTTCACCTTCGATGGCCTGATCTACACCGGCCCCATCGACGAATACTTCGGCTACCGCTTCGGTGCGCTACCGTATCGATCCTTGAAATTCCGCCACGAAACGCTGGATGAAGAATGGCATCAACCGGTGGGCGTGGTGAATTACCCATCCGAAGATGTGCCGTACACCCGCGTCACGGAATACAAGCACCTGACCGGCCAACAGCATGCGCGCACGGCCATCACTTACGAATATCCGTCGGCGCAGGGCGACCCTTACTACCCGATCCCGCGACCCGAAAACGCCGCGCTGTTCCAGCGTTACCAGGCGCTTGCGGATGCCACCCCGGGTGTGCATTTCGTGGGGCGCTTGGCCACGTATCGCTACTACAACATGGACCAGGTGGTCGCGCAGGCCTTGGCCACGTACGAGGCCATCGCCGCCAAGAACGCCGAGGTGCACACCGCGCTTGTCGCCTGAGCGGGGGCGCCCGATGCATTTTCAAAGTGCTTTCCTGGCGGGTTTCGAATGTTCATGCCACCGCTTTCCCGACGGACGCCAGCTGGATCTGCTGGCCTCCACCGGCCACGCCCAATGGGCCGAGTCGGACTATGCCCACGCCGTGTCGCTGGGGCTGCGCACCGCGCGCGACGGCGTGCGCTGGCACCTGGTCAACCCGGCGCCCTATGCCTACGACTGGTCCAGCGTGCTGCCCATGTTGCGGGCGGCGCGCGCGACCGGCATGCAGGTCATCTGGGATTTATGCCACTTTGGCTGGCCCCAGTGGATCGACATCTGGTCCAGCCGCTTTCCCGAGGCGTTTGCGCGCTATGCCGCCGCCGTCGCGCGCCTGATCGCACAAGAGTCGGAGCTGCCGACCTGGTTTTGCCCGATCAACGAGATTTCGTACTGGAGCTGGGCAGGCGGCGACATGGCGCACTTCAGCCCATGCGGCACCGGGCGGGGAGGCGAGCTTAAGCGGCAGCTGGTGCGGGCCTTTGTGCAGGCGGCCGACGCCATTCGCGAGATCGATCCCGGCGCGCGTTTTTTGGCCGCCGAGCCGATGATCGCGGTGCATCCGTGGCAACCGGGTGACGACGGCCCGGCCGCCGCCGCCAACGCCTCGCAGTTCGAAGCGGTGGACATGATCACCGGCCGCGCCCAGCCGGAATTGGGCGGTGACGCGCGCTACCTGGATATCGTGGGCGTCAATTACTACCCGCACAACCAGTGGCTGCATTGCGGCCCGCAGTTGCGCCATGACGACCCACGCTACCGGCCGCTGCGTGAGTTGCTGGCAGAGCAGGCGCAGCGCCATGGCCGTCCGATCCTGATCGCAGAGACGGGCGCGGAAGGCGCGGCGCGCGCGCCGTGGCTGCGCTACGTGGCGGACCAGGCGCTGCTCGCGCGCGGCGCCGGCGTAGATGTGGCGGGCATCTGCCTGTACCCGGTCACGGACTACCCCGGGTGGGAAGACAACCGCTACTGTTCGACCGGTTTGCTCAGCGCGCCGTCGGACACAGGCCAACGCGCGGTGTACGCGCCGTTGGAAGTCGAGCTGCGTAAACAGGCAGCGCGCTTTGGTGATGGCCCGGCTGGCTTGCTGGACGCGCCGCGCGCCGTTGCACTAGGGGGTTGAACCATGTCGTCGGATCAACAAGCATTGCCCACCCGACCGTTGGCGTTTATCTGGCGCTACGTTGCCCAGCGACGGCTGGCGTTCGGGTTGCTGGCCTTCGTGGTGGTGTTGGCCGGCACGTGCTCGGTCGCCGTGCAGTACGCCATGAAGCTGATCGTGGACGCCATGGCCGGCGGGCAGGCGTCGGCCGGTGATGTGTGGTGGCCGCTGGGCGTGTTCCTGGCGCTGATCGCCGTCGAAGCGGCGTTGTGGCGCAGTGGCGGCTGGCTGGGCTGCCGCAACATCGTGGCGGCCTGCGCGGCCTTGCGGGTGGAACTGTTCGAACACCTGAGCCACCACTCCACGCGCTACTTCCGCCAGCACCATTCCGGCGCGCTGGCCAACCGCATCACCGCCACCGCCACGGCGGCGGGCGCGATCTATGGCGCGGCGGTGTGGAGCATCATTCCGCCCTGCGTGGACTTCATCGGCGCCATTGTGGTGTTGTCGACGGTGGACTGGCGCATGGCTACCGCCTTGCTGTGCTTCGTGATCGTGTTGGGCGCGGTCATCATCGCCTTTGGCGCCCGGGGGCGTGGCCTGCACCAGCACTATGGCGAACAGGCGGCCCACGTCGGCGGCGAAATCGTCGACGCCATTTCGAACATCTGGGCGGTGCAGGCGTTTTCGGCCCAGGCGCGTGAGCGCGCGCGGCTGGAGCGGGCGCTGGGCGAAGAAGCCCGCGCGCAACGCCGCAGCTGGATGTACGTGGAAAAGGCCCGCGTGATCCATGATGCCTGCCTGTGGCTGGCGGCCAGCGCCATGCTGTTCTGGGTGCTGCATTCCTGGCAACGCGGCAACGCCACGCCGGGCGATGTGGTGGTGGTCAGCGCGCTGACCTTTCGCATCCTGCATGGGTCGCGCGACCTGGCGCTGGCGTTGGTCGGCACCGCGCAGCAGTTTGGCGTCATCGGCGAAATGCTGCGCGTGGTGGCGCGTCCGCCCGCCGTGCCCGACCTGCCCGGGGCGCGACCGCTGCGCCCGGAATCCGCATCCATCGTGTTCGACAACGTGCACTACACCTACCCAGGCGGCAATCGGGCGGTGCGGGGCGTGTCCTTGACGATACCGGCCGGGCAGAAGGTGGGCCTGGTGGGCGCCTCCGGCGCGGGCAAGTCCACGCTGCTGTCCTTGCTGCAACGGGCCGACGAACCGGACGGCGGCAGCATCTTGATCGGCGGGCAACCCATCCGCCACGCCACGCTGGAAAGCCTGAAGGACGCGATCTCGGTGGTGCCGCAAGACATCAGCCTGTTCCGCCGCAGCGTGATGGAGAACATCCGCTATGGCCGTCCGGATGCGTCCGAGGAAGAGGTGCTGCAAGCGGCCGCGCAGGCGCATTGCGCCGAATTCATCAGCAAGATGCCGCAGGGCTATGACACCGTGGTGGGCGAACGCGGCGCGATGTTGTCCGGCGGCGAACGCCAGCGCATCGGTATTGCGCGCGCATTTTTGAAAAATGCACCCATTCTCTTGCTCGACGAAGCTACCTCGGCGCTGGACAGCCATTCCGAAATGCTGATCCAGCGCGCGCTGGCGGAACTGATGCGCAGCCGCACGGTGGTGGCCGCCGCGCACCGTCTGTCTTCGTTGGCGCGCTACGACCGCATCGTGGTGCTGGAAAACGGCGCGGTCGTTGAAGACGGCACGCTGGATGAACTGCTGCGCGCCCATGGGCCGTTCCGCGCGCTGTGGGACCTGCAAGCCAGCCGCAAGGGCGCGATGCCGCATGACGACGGGTCGGTGGAATCGCTGGACGATGCGCGCGCCGCGCGCGAAGGCCAGCTCAAGCAGGCGTAGGCAGTTCCGGCATGGCGGTTGCGAGGGTCGCGGCAGCCGGGCCATTAGGGGAACGGCGTCAAAGGAGATAAACCATGTTTGCTCACAACAAACGATTGCAGTACACCGTCCGCGTCTCGCAGACCAATCCCGGTCTGGCGAACCTGCTGCTGGAACAATTTGGCGGGCCGCAAGGAGAACTGGCGGCGGCGTGTAGATATTTCACACAGGCCATTGCCGAAGACGATCCCGGCCGCAAAGACATGCTGCTGGACATCGCCACCGAAGAACTGAGCCATCTGGAAGTGATCGGGACCATGGTGGCCATGCTGAACAAGGGCGCCAAGGGCGCGCTGGCCGAAGCCACGGAATCCGAGGCCGAGATCTACCGGCGCTTGAACGGGCCGGGCAACGATTCGCACGTGACGCAAGTGCTGTACGGCGGCGGGCCGGCGCTAACCAACTCGGGCGGCCAGCTGTGGAATGCGGGCTATATCGACACCATCGGCGATCCGTCCGCCGACTTGCGCTCGAACATCGCCGCCGAAGCCCGCGCCAAGATCATCTACGAACGCTTGATCAACGCCACGGACGACCCCGGCGTCAAGGAAGCCCTGGGCTTTTTGATGACGCGCGAAGTCGCGCACCAGCGGTCCTTTGAAAAGGCGCTGTATTCCATGGAGCCCAATTTCCCGCCCGGAAAGCTGCCGGGCGATCCGCGCTTTGCCAACGTGTACTTCAACATGTCGCAGGGCGAAGGCGATATGCGCGGCTCGTGGAACAGCGACGAAAACTTTACCTACGTGACGGCCCGCGAAGAGCAGCGCGCCATCGATGGCGACGGCATGGCCAGCGTCGGGCTGACGGAAGAAGAAACGCTGGCGCTGCAAGCCATGGTGGCGCGCACCGCGTCGGACCCCTCGGCGGACCCGGCCACGGGCGCGGAGCTGGGTCAGGGGCCGGGCGCCGCCGATAAATTGACGTGATGCCACCGGCTCCCAGGCAACCCGGATCGCGGGCACGATTTTTGCTCAATTCCGCCACCCCGTTCCGGGTTGTCATCACAGTGAGAGCCAAGCCATGCTTCCCATTCGAAAAGCGGTATTTCCCGTTGCCGGCCTGGGCACGCGTTTCCTTCCGGCCACCAAGGCCATGCCCAAGGAAATGCTCCCCATCGTTGACCGGCCCCTGATCCAATATGCCGTCGAGGAGGCCGTGGCGGCGGGCATTACCGAATTGATCTTCGTCACCGGCCGCAACAAGCGCGCCATTGAAGACCACTTTGACCGCATGCCTGAATTGGAACGCGACCTGGAGTTGAAAAACAAGGTGGCGTTGCTGGACAGCGTGCGCAACGTGATTCCCGATTCCGTCAAATGCGTCTACACGCGCCAGCCGGCCGCGCTGGGGCTGGGCCACGCCGTGATGTGCGCGGCGGCCATCGTGGGCGACGAGCCGTTCGCGGTGCTGCTGGCCGACGACATGATCGACGCCGACACGCCGGTGATCGGCGAGATGATGAAAGTGGCGCGCGAGTTCGAAGGCAGCGTGCTGGCGGTGCAACACGTGCCGCGCAGCCAGACCAATCAGTACGGCATCGTGTCGGGCAAGCCGGCCTCGCAAAGCGTCGTGCAGGTGTCCGGCATCGTGGAAAAGCCCAAGCCCGAGGACGCGCCCAGCGAGCTCGCGGTGGTGGGCCGCTACATTCTTGAGCCCCAGATCTTTGACGCGCTCAAGGCCACGCAACCGGGCGTGGGCGGCGAAATTCAATTGACCGACGCCATCGCGTCGCTGTTGCAGGATCGCAAGGTGTACGGCTACGAGTACGACGGCGTGCGCTACGACTGCGGCAGCAAGGAAGGGTTCTACCGCGCCACGATGGAAATCGGGCGCAAGTACCACGGCATGGTGGGGTGAGGCGCTGGGGCGGGGCGATAAGGGGTTGCCCAGCAGCCGCTTATCGCCCCGCGCCGCGCCTGGAAGCCCTAAGCCGCCGCCGAGGGGTACTCATTGCCGTTGGGGGCGTCGTTGCCGCTGCCCCGGTCGTCCGTGCCGGGCGCCGGCGGCGCGGCGGTCGGCAAGCGCTTGTGCGCGGTCGCGTCGTATTGCTTCAGGATCGTCTCGCGCGCATCGTCGCGTACCGGCCGGCCTTCCAGGAAATCGTCGATCTCGTCGTACGAGACGCCCAGCGCCACCTCGTCCGGCAGGCCCGGCCGCAGCGATTCCAGGTCGGCCGTGGGCGCCTTGGTGATGAGCTTGGCGGGTGCGCCCAGCACCACGCCCAGCGCGCGCACACGCCGCTTGGTCAGACCGCGTAGCGGCAGCAGGTCGGCCGCGCCATCGCCGTGCTTGGTAAAAAAACCCATCAGCGCTTCCGCCGCCTGGTCCGTGCCGATGACCAGGCAGTCCAGCGCGCCGGCAATCGCGTATTGCGCCACCATGCGTTGACGCGCCTTGATGTTGCCAGCGACGAAGTCTTCCGCTGCCTTGTCGGCGAATACCAATCCCGCTGCTTCCAGCGCGTCACGCTGGGCATTTACCGCCGGCTTGATATCGACTTGCATGACGTGGTCCGCGCGAATGAAGTCCAGCGCGCGCGCGGCATCCTCTTCGTCGTGCTGTTCGCCGTACGGCAAGCGCACCGCCACGAAGAACGCGCGGCGTCCCTTCAGGCGCAGCCGCTCGGTGGCCAACTGCGCCATTCTTCCCGCCACCGTCGAATCCACGCCGCCGCTGATGCCCAGCACATAGCCGGATTTTCCGGTGTCTGATAAATAATCCTCCAGGAATGCGATCCGGCTTTCGAGCTCGCGGGCCGAGTCGAAGCCTTGTTGGACGCCGAGTTCACACGCAATGGCAGCTTGGCGATCTTGCGTGTTGGTATTCCGAGCCATGATCAGGTCTCCCTCCACAGTTGCGAATGCGGCGGACCGGCGTCCGCCATGTGCACCTGAGGGGCGGTAGCAAGTACCGAACCCGGCCCCGGATAGTCAGGGGAAAGCGGCTGGCGTCAGTGCAGTACCGGCGTGTCGCGCACGACGGCGGGCGGTTGGGAACGGCCCAGCCAACTTTCCACTTCCATCTTCCAGCCGGCTTCCCAGGCGGCGACCTTGGCGCGCCATTCGGAGATGGGCTCGCCGGTGTGGCCGGGCATTTGTTGCGCCCGCAGGTAGGGGCAATCGAACAGGCTCCACCCGTTCCGGGCGGCCTGTGCACCCTGATTTTGGATGTCTTTTTCCATCTCGGAACCTTGATGTTTGTGTGAGCGCCGAGTATGAGCGCAGACCCTGACAGCTGCAATAGTGTGGCAGCACTAGACGGCATAGCGTGGCGGGACCCCCGGGGTCCGGCTTGGGCACGCTACGTGCTGGACAACGCATGCCAGGCATCGCCGCCGTTCGGGCGGATCGGAGCTGAAATGAAAACGCCAAACCCTACTCAGCCGTCTTCGGACGAAGCTCAAGCACACGCTGCGCGCAAGTCCACTTCCGGCCGTGGGCCGTGGCGGCAGTTCGCAACCTTTATCGGAGCGCTTGTGGCGATCTTGCTCGTGGTATGGGCGGTAGCGATCTGGCTGCGATAGCGGCCGTTCCTTCTTTGAGGTGAGCCTTATGGAAGTCACCAATGAATGGCTGCTGCGATGGCAAACCGCGGGCGGCGGCTATAACCAGAAGCAGTTGGCGCTGCTGGGCGTGCCGTGGCCGCCCAAGCGGGGGTGGAAGCACGACGTGCTGGATACCGAAATTCCCGACGATGTGGCGCGGGCGTTTCAGGTGCTGGCGGGCCACCGGAGTTCCGGGCAAGGGCAGGCCGGCGCCTGAAGCGCGCCGCGTTCCCCCTTAGCCGCCGTCGCGCAGATGGCGCACGATGTCCAGCAGGTTGTCCAGCGACACCGGCTTGCTGATATGCGCGGAATAGCCGGCTTGCAGTGCCTCGTTCATGTCTTCCTTCGAACCAAAGCCGGTCAGTGCGATGGCCGGCACCGCGCTGTCCGGATGCTTTTCGCGAATGGCGCGGATCAGCTCATACCCGTCCATGTCGGCCATGCCGATATCGGACAGCAGCAGATCGAACGGCGCATTCGCGAATGCTTCCAGCGCCTCGCGGCCACTGCCCACCGCCGTGACGCAGGCCTCTTCCATTTCGAGCAGCTCGCGCATGATGTGAAGAATATCCTCGGAGTCATCCACGATCAGCACCTTCAACCCTTTAAGGGGACTCTCGCCGGGTAGCGGCAGCTGCACTTCCTGTTGCTGTGTGTTGGCCAGCGCCATGCGCACGGTGAAGCGCGCGCCACGCCCATTGCCATCCGAATGCGCCTGGATGGTGCCGCCGTGGGCCTTGACCAGTTCGCTGGCCACCGCCAGGCCGATACCCAGGCCGGGGCTTGCCAGATTGCGCTGGCGCAGATCCGCCTGGCTGAACATGTCGAACACCTTGCCCAGGAACTGGGCGTCGATGCCCTGGCCGTTATCGATGACATCCAGCCGCAAGCGCTCGTCTTCCACGTCCAGCTTCAGCGTGACGGTGCCGCCCGGCGGGGTGAACTTGATGCCGTTGTTCAGCAGGTTCCAGATGACCTGCTCCACGCGCAGCGGATCGGCGTTCAGATGGATGGCGCGGTTGGGGTCGAACTCGCCGCGCAGCGTCAGGCCCGCCGTGCTGGCCACGGGGCCCAGCACTTCAAGAATGTTGGTGGCTATCGCGGTGATATCGAATATCGATTGGTTCAGGCCCAGCTTGCCCGTGCGCACGCGGGAAAGGTCGAGCAGGTCGTCGATGATGCGCGCTTGCCCTTTGACCGACCGCTGGATCAGGTCTGCCGAGCGTGCCGCTGCCGGGGAATTGCGCACCGCCGGCGTGCGCGCCAGCAATTCCGCGTTCAGCTGGATCAGGTTCAGCGGATGCTTCAGCTCGTGCGACACCATGGCGAAGAATTCGTCCTTCAGCACGTTGTCGGCGCGCGCGCGGTCCAGGCGCGACTCTTGTTCGGCATCGCGCAGCTTCAGTTCCGTCACGTCGCGCACGATCTTCGCAAAGCCCTGATAGTGCGGGTCGTCCATGCGGTTGACGCCGCCCGTGCAGAAGATCAGGCCGCCGTCCTTGCGCCGGTGCCAGCGTTCGTCGGGCGCATAGCCGATATGCCGGGCGCGTTCCAGCTCTTTCTGTGGTCGGCCGGCTTCGTTGTCGGCGTCGGTGAAGATGATGGAGAACGACTTGCCGATGGCCTCTGAGCGGCTGTAGCCGAACATGGTCTCGGCGCCCACGTTCCAGTTGGTGATGATGCCGTCGTTGTCCAGCGTCAGGATGCCGAAGTCGCGCGCGCTTTCCGTCATCAGCTTCAGATGCGCTTCACCCAGCCGCACGCGGTCTTCGGCCTGGCGGCGGTCGGTGATGTCGATGAAGGTCAGCACCGCGCCTTCGATGCGGTGTTCGGCGCTGCGGTAGGGCAGCAGCCTGGCCAGATACCAACGGCCGGCGTCGCTGCACACTTCGCGTTCCACGGCGCGCAGGGATTCAAACACGCCTGCCGCGTCGCGCGCCATGTCGGGGTAGTCCAGCCGATGCGTGATGTCCAGCAGCGAGCGGCCCGCGTCGCTGTTGATGACGTTGAACACGTCGGTAGCGCGTGGCGTGAACCACTGGATGTGCATTTTGCGATCGACGAACAACGTGGCGATGTCGGTGGACGCAATCAGGTTTTGCAAGTCGTCGTTGATCTTGGCCGTCTCGTCCACCTTGGACTTCAGTTCGGCGTTGACCGTGATGAGCTCTTCGTTGACCGACTGCAACTCTTCCTTGCCCGTTTCAAGCTCTTCGGTGGCCGAGCGCAGCTCTTCGTTGATGGCCTGCAACTCTTCGTTGGACGCCTTGAGTTCTTCGGTGGAGGTCTCGGATTGTTCGATAGTGGATTGCAGCTGGTCCTTCGTGCCTTGCAGCTCGGCCTCCAGCTGCGTCAGCACGGCCGAGGCGCCGACGATGGGCGCGATGGCTTCGGGGCTCATCACGTCTTCCACTTCGTCAAACAGCACCAGCATGTAGTCGTTGGACGTTTCTTCGTGGCGAAACGGCCGCACCACCATGTTGACGTAGGCCTGGCGGTCTCCGATCTTCATCTTGACGCGGCGTGCCTCGACGCTTTTGCGCGTGTGCAGCGCCTGGAACATTGCCGTGCGCAGTTCGGTGCGCAGTTCCGGATAGACCAGGGACGGCAGGTTGCGCGACGGTTCGCCGCCGCCATGGCGCAAGAACCTGCCGGCCCGTTCCGACATGTGCACGATGTCGCTTTCGGCGTCCACGATGACACTGGGCGGCGCGTACATCTCCAGCGCGCGCTGGTGGACATCGGCGTACGACACCTTGTTGTGGCGGTTGCGCGTCAAGGGCGCGGCGGCGGTGCCGGGGCGTTCGAACGCGTGGGCGGCCGGCAACGCCGGCACGTTGCGCAGCTGCGCGGGCGTTTCCTTGGCCACGTAGATACGGTTGCGCTTGTCCACCACCTGGAACAGTCGGGGGCAGGCATCGGCCGATTCCGAGCTGCCCAGGAACAGGTATCCCCCGGGCTTGAGCGCAAAGTGGAACATGCGCAGCACGTCTTGCTGCACCTCGCGGTCCAGGTAGATCAGCAGGTTGCGGCAGCTGACCAGGTCCAGCTTGGAAAACGGCGGGTCGCGCAGCACGTTGTGCACGGCGAACAGCACGCGTTCGCGCACTTCTTTCTTGATGCGGTATTCGTGTTCGAGCCGGGTGAAATAGCCTTGCAGCAGGCTGGACGGCACGTCCGCCTCGATTGCCATGGGATAAGCGCCCGCGCGGCCGGTGGCCAAAGAGGCCTCGTCGATGTCGGTGGCGAACAGCTGGATCTTCTGGCTGTAGTTGAGCGCGTCGGCGCGCGCGCTGAGCAGGATCGCCAGCGAATACGCCTCTTCGCCGGTCGAGCAGCCCGCGACCCAGACCCGCATGGGACTGCCGGGATTTTTCTGGTGCCGCTCGAACAGCTTGGCCAGCGCGAAATTATCCAGCGACGTAAAAGCTTCTTTGTCGCGAAAAAATTGCGTCACGCCAATCAGCATGTCCGACAGCAACAGCGGCGTTTCTTCCACGCGGTCTTGCAGCAGCTTGCCGTATGCGGTCAAGGTGGACACGCCGGTCACCTGCATGCGGCGTTCGATGCGCCGCAGGACCGTCGCGGTCTTGTAATGGCGAAAATCGTGGCCGGTGCGGGCGCGCAGCAGCGTCAGGATGTCACGCAACGCGTTGCGGTCTTCTTTGTCGGGATCGGCTTCGTGCACCGCGTCGGCCGCCGATCCGGTGGCCTGGGACAGCCGCGGGATATGGATGGCCGCCATGTTGTCGGCAATCTGCTTGAGCCGCTCGGGCATGGCCGCCACCGGCAAAATGATGTCCACCATGCCGGTCGCGATGGCGCTGCGCGGCATGGCGTCGTGTTCGGCGTCTTCGGGCTGCTGCGCGAACGTGACGCCGCCCTGTTCCTTGATGCGCGCCAGGCCCACCGACCCGTCCGACCCGCCGCCCGTCAACACGATGCCGACCGCGCGCGTGGTGTGCACGTCGGCCAGGGTGCGGAAGAATTCGTCGATGGCGATGCGCGTGCCTTGCGATTGGCTGGCGGGCGACACGCTTAAATAGCCGTCGTTCATCGCCAGCATCGAGGCCGGCGGGATGACGTAGACGTGGTTGCTCTGGATGCGCTGCGGGTGGGTCACCTGCACGACCGGCATGCGGGTCGTGGCTTGCAGGATCTTGTCCAGCACGCTTTCGTGGTCGGGCGACAAATGCACGATCACCACGTAAGCCATGTTGGATTCGTCGCGGGTGTTCGAAAAGAAATCCTGTAGCGCTTCGATGCCCCCCGCCGAGGCGCCGAGGCCCACAACAGGAAAGTGCAAATCGCTGATGGCAAGACCCGGCTTGTTGACCGGCGCTGAAGGAACGTTGGACATGGAGGGGGAGGGCTCGCGATGGGCTGCGTTGCCTGGGATGATACAGCCGGACAAGGCAGTCGGGGGCGCCTATGTCGGGTACGTGACTTGCTGCATGGCGGGCAGATTCCATTCCGGTCAGACACCCCTCATGCCAGACGCTTTCTCTTGCACCCAAGCGGCGCGCGACCCCGGCCGATGCGCCGGGTCGCTGGTCGTCATTTCTCCGCACCTGGACGACGCGGTATTCAGCTGTGGCAGCCTGCTTGCCCGGTGTCCGGGCAGCACGGTCGTCACCGTATTCACTGGCGTGCCGCCAGACCCGGGCGTGCTGACGGACTGGGACCGCGCCTGCGGATTCGCCAGCGCCGGCGAATCGCTGCGCGCACGCCATGAAGAAAACCGCCGCGCCCTGGGCATGCTGGGTTGCGAGGGCCGTTCGCTGGACCTGCTGGATTGCCAATATATCGACTGCCCGGATGCGGGCATGCCCCGGCTGACCGAGGCGCTGCTCAGCACGGTGCACGAGCTGGCGCCGGACGCGGTGGCGATACCGCTGGGCCTGTTCCATGGCGATCACATCCGGGTCAGCGACGCGGCGCTGCTGACCTGGGAAACCTGGCCCGGTATGTCATGGTTCCTGTATGAAGACGCGCCGTATCGCGCCCGGCCGGGCGCCGTGCAGCAGCGCCTGGTCCAGTTGCACGCACGCGGGCTGATGCTGACGCCAGCCAGTTTCGCGGGCGAACCCGCCGCCAAGGCAGACGCCATTGCCGCCTACGCCAGTCAGATCAAGGGGTTCAACGGCCTGCCCGAAGACCTGTCCCGGCCCGAGCGCTATTGGCGCCTGTCCAGCAAAGGGGACTGCCCGTGAGCGAAGAGCGCGTATCCATTGTGGTGCTGACCCACAACCGCTGGCGCGAACTGCGGCGCACGCTTGAGCGGCTGGATGCGTTTTGCCGGGGCTACCCTGTCATCGTGGTGGACAACGGGTCCACCGACGGTACGGCCGATCATTTACAGCAGGAATTTCCGGCGGCGCTGCTGGTGCGCGTGGGCAAGAACCTGGGCGCGGCGGGGCGCAATCACGGCGTGGCCCAAGTCACCACGCCCTACGTCGCTTTCTGCGATGACGACACCTGCTGGGCGCCCGGGGCGCTGGAACGCGCGGCCGATCTGCTGGACGCGCATGCCGAGATTGCCGTGCTGAACGCCCGCATTCTGGTCGGGGCGGACGCGCGACTGGACCCGGCTTGCGCGGCCATGGCGCAAAGCCCCTTGCCGGCGTTGGCCGGCATCGGCCCCGAACTGGTCGGCTTCATGGCGGGGGCGAACGTGATGCGCACCCGCTCGTTCATGGACGCAGGCGGCTACTGGGAACCGTTTTTCATCGGCGGCGAAGAAACCTTGTTAAGCCTGGACATCATGGCTGACGGGGGCCGCATCGTTTACGCACCCGACCTGGAAACCTACCACTGGCCGTCCAAGTCGCGCGATGCGCCGTTGCGTCGCCGGATGCTGGCGCGCAACGCCTTGTGGACCGCGTGGCTGCGGCTGCCGGCGGGCATGGCGGCCCGGCGCAGCGTGGCCGTGCTGCGTGATTTGCCCGGCTGGCCCGAGCGCCTGCGCGCCTGCCGCGACGCGCTGGCCGGATGGGCGTTGATCCGCGAGCACCGTCGCCGCCTGGATCCGGCCACCTGCGAAAAGCTCAACACCGTCTGGCAGACGGAAGCCGCAGGGTGACGCGGGGCGGTTCATCATTCCCATTGCAACCCACCGCGTCCGCCGTGGACGCCGTCAACAGGAGGACCCACATGAACACCTTGCCCCAGACCCGCCACCGCGAGGCGGCAGAACAAGCCGTACAGCTGGCCATGCCGATGCTGGAGGCGGCCCGCACCGATCGGCGCGTAGGCGAGAGCGGCTTCTTGCACGTGGTGATCATGGACCCCCAGGCGCGGCCCGCCGACGGCGATTTTGAATCGGCCATCCTGTACGAAAAAAGCATCGGCGACACGTCCAGGTGGGACGCCGACTATGGCGCATATGCGCGCGCCAAGGCGCGCTTGAGCTGGCGCACCGGCCGGCCCAGCCACGAGGTGCTGGCGTTGCAACCGCATCTGGTCGCCCAGGGTGACGTGCTGGTCTGGGGCAGCGCGGTGGTCGATGGCGTGGTGGTGGCGGTCAGCGGCGCCAACCCCTGGTTTGACGAAGCGTTGTCCGGCGCCATCGCGCATCTGTTCAAAGCCTGCGTGCACGCCCAGGTGGACGCCCCAAGCCAGCGCCTGAGCCTGCGCCCAAGTCCGCGCGGCCTGATTTTTCCGCACCCCCTTTCGCCCGGAACCGGTACGCGCGGAACGGCATTTGCTGGCCCCGGCGCTCATCGTTTTGAGGGCCGGTCCCATGAAAGAAGCAGACGCCAGCGCGAATGATTTCGCTCGCAAGGAAGTCAACCGCACCATCTGGGCGGCGCTGTGGAAGTATCGACGTCGCACCGGCGCGGCGGTGGCATTGCTGGTGGCCGCCAAGCTGTTGATGGTGCTGGTGCCGGTCGTTCTGAAAACGATCGTCGACACCCTGAGCGCGCCGGGCCCGCTGATGCTGCCCGTGTTCCTGTTGTTGGCCTATGCCTTGATCCGCTTTGGCGGCAGCGTGTTCACCGAGCTGCGGGATGTGGTCTTCGTCAAGGTGGCCCAGCGCACCGTCGCCGACTTCACGGTGCGCGTGTTCGGGCAGCTGCAACAGCTGGGCGCGCGCTTTCACGGCGCGCGCAATACCGGCGGCCTGGCGCGCGATGTCGAACGCGGCACGGCGGGCCTGGGTTTTCTGCTGGGCACGGGCTTGTTCACCCTGTTGCCCACCCTGGTCGAAATCGTTTCGGTGGTGCTGATCCTGGTGATGGGCTACAGCGCCTGGTTCGCGCTGATTGTCACGGTGACCTTCGTTGCCTATTTTTCCTACACCACGGTGCTGGTCAGAAAGCGCGTCAGGTATCAACGCCGATTGAACGAGCTGGATTCCCGAGCCAGCGGCCAGATGGTTGACAGTTTGCTGAATTACGAGGCAGTGAAACTCAACGCGAACGAAGCGCTGGAATCATCGCGCCTGAGCCGCATCCTGACCGAATGGACCGAAGTGGGTATCCGCAACCAGCGGTCGTTGTCGCGGCTGCACGTAGGGCAGTCGGGCATCATTGCCTGCGGTGTGGCGGCGGTGATGCTGCTGGCCGGGCAGCAGGTGGTCACCGCGCAGATGACGGTGGGCGACCTGGTGCTGGTCAACGCCTACATCATCCAGATATGCCTGCCGCTCAATACGCTGGGCCTGATATTCCGGCAGGCCAAGGAGGCGTTTGTGAACGCCGAACGCGTGTGCGATCTGCTGCGGCATCCGCCTGAAACGGGCGATGACCCCAACCTGCCCGCGCTGGACCCGGGCGCGGGCGAAATACGTTTCGAGGGCGTGAGCTTTGGCTACGACCCCGGCCGGCAGATCTTGTGGGACATCGATTTCACCGTGCCCGCCGGCACCACGCTGGCGGTGGTGGGCGGCAGCGGATCGGGCAAATCCACACTGGCCCGCCTGCTGTTCCGCTTTTACGACCCGGATGCCGGGCGCGTCCTGATCAACGGGCAGGACCTGCGCACGGTCAACGTGCGCAGCCTGCGCCGTGCGCTGGGCATCGTGCCGCAAGACACGCTGCTGTTCAACGAGACCATTGCGTACAACATCGCCTACAGCCGGCCCGAGGCCACGCGCGACCAGGTCGTGCAAGCGGCGCGGGGCGCGCGGGTGCATGACTTTATCGAAAGCCTGCCCGACGGCTACGAGACGCCGGTGGGCGAGCGTGGCGTGATGCTGTCCGGTGGCGAACGGCAGCGCATCGCCATTGCGCGCGCCATCTTGAAAAACCCGTCCATCGTGGTGTTCGACGAAGCCACATCCGCGTTGGATACACGCACCGAACGCGCCATTCAGGGCGAGCTGGAGCGCATCTCGCGCGGGCGCACCACGCTGATCATCGCGCACCGCCTTTCCACGATTGTTCACGCCCATAACATTCTGGTGCTGGACCGGGGCCGTGTGATCGAGCAGGGCCGTCATGAAGACCTGCTCAAGCGGCAGGGCATGTACGCGCAGATGTGGGCGCTGCAACGCCAGCAGTCCGCTCTGGAAGAAGCCATGGGCCGCGAAACGCGCCAGCCCGTGAACCTGGTGGCCGTGGTGGCGGGCGTGCTGGACGCCGCGCGCGAACTGGCGCAGGACAAGGGCGTGAACGTGTACACGACCATTGGCAACGAGGCCGCGCGCATCACCGGCGATCCCAGTTCGTTGCAGCAGCTGGTGTGGGACATGTGCCTGCACGCCATTGCCGTTACGCCGATGGGCGGCCGCATCGAGATACGCCTGCAACGCGAAGGGCAGATGACGCGGCTTGCCGTCACGGACGGCCGGACGGCGGCGGCGCAGCCGGATGAGCCGCAGGCCGTGCCCGCTGACATTTCGCTGAATATGCCCGAGCCGCTGCGCGCCGCCGCTGCGTTGGATCCGGCGCAATTGGCGGCGCAAGTGCAGCGCCAGGGCGGTGCGTTCCACAGCACCACGGGGCCGGCCGGCGGGCTGACTTATTGCGCTGATTTTCCGGTGCGCGCGGTAGAGGCGACCGCGTTGCGCGCCGACGTCGGCCTGCCCGATCTGCAAGGCGCCACGGTGATGGTGGTGGATGACCAGCCGGAAGCGGGCGACATGGTGGCAGAGATCCTGCGGTCCAACGGCGCCGACGTCTCGCAATGCACGACGGGCCAGGAAGTGTTGAAGGCGTTCGCCGACCTGCCGCCCGACCACTGGCCGCGCGTGCTGATCTGCGACCTGTCGCTGGGAGACATGGACGGCTACGAGGTCGTGGGCCGCATTCGCGACATGGAAGTGCGGCGCGGCGCGTCGCTGGCGCATCGGCTGCCGGCCATCGCGCTGTCGGGCCACGTCAGCCCCGAGTACCGCTTGCGCAGCTTGCTGGCGGGCTTTCAGGTGCATCTGGCCAAGCCGGTGGACCCTAACGAATTGCTGGCGACCGTGGGCGCAATGCTGCCGCCCGCCGGTGGCAAACGGGCTGAGAAAGGCACTGACAAAAGCGCAGACAAAAGCGCAGAGAAAAGCGCCGACAAAGGCGCAGAGGGCACCGAGGCCTGAGCGTGCGATACGGCACTTCTTACCGTGCGTGTAAGAAGTGCCGTGTCCAAAACCCGACCCCTGAATATCGACACGTTGCATCGCCGTGGTGGCGTGCACTTTGGCACACCACTTGCTCATCGTTGGTTTGGAAACAGGCACGATCAACGGAGTCGGACCATGAAAAGAATTGCCATCATCAGTGAGCATGCCTCGCCGCTTGCAATTGCAGGCAGCGTGGACAGCGGCGGCCAGAACGTTTATGTGGCGAATGTGGCGCGCGAACTTGCGCGCGCCGGCATGCAGGTGGATGTGTTCACCCGCAAGGACAACCCCGCGTTGGAGGCCGAGCAGACCATGATGCGCGGCGTGCGTGTCGTGCATGTGCCGGCAGGTCCCGACAGCTACCTGCCCAAAGAAAAAATGCTGCCGTACATGGATGAGTTCTCGGCCTTCCTGCTGCGCTATTTCGGCCGGCAGGGGCGCGGCTATGACGTCATCCACGCCAACTTTTTCATGTCCGCGATGGCCGCGCTGCCCGTGGCCCAGCACTTCGGCATTCCGCTGGCAGTGACCTTCCACGCGCTGGGCAAGGTGCGCCGCCGCCACCAGCAAGAGGCCGACCTGTTTCCCGACGTGCGCTTTGATATCGAAGACGAAATCACGCGCCGCGCCGACCGTATCGTGGCCGAGTGCCCGCAAGACCGGGCCGACCTGATCGAACTGTATGGCGCCGACCCCCGTCGCATCGAGATCGTGCCTTGTGGTTACGACGCCGCCGAAATGGCGCCGCGTCCCGCCGCCGCATCCCGCGCGGCACTGGGCTGGGACGATTCCGCATTCACGCTGTTGCAGCTGGGCCGGATGGTGCCGCGCAAGGGCGTTGACAACGTCATCCGCGCCCTGGGGCGCCTGCGGCACCAGCATGGCGTGAACGCGCGGCTGTGCATCGTGGGCGGCAACAGCGATAGCGCCGACGAGGCCTCGACGCCCGAGATCGGCCGCCTGCGCCGCATTGCCGACGAAGAGGGCGTAGCGCAATGGGTGGAGTTCACTGGCCGCCGTCACCGCGATCAATTGGCCACTTATTACAGCGCCAGCGACGTGTTCGTGACCACGCCGTGGTACGAGCCCTTTGGCATTACGCCGGTCGAAGCCATGGCCTGCGGCAAACCCGTGGTCGGCTCTGACACCGGCGGCATTCGCAGCACGGTGGTGCATGGCAAGACGGGTTTCCTGGTGCCGCCCCGCGATCCGGACGCGCTGGCGCAGCGCCTGGCCGAGCTGGCCGCCGATGCGCAATTGCGCGCCCGCATGGGCGAGGCCGGCCGGATGCGCGCGCGCCGTCTCTATACCTGGAAGCGGGTAGGCCAGGACCTGATGTCCGTCTACGGGCACATGGTGGCCGGCGCCGTCCACGCGGATCGCCACGCCACGCGCATTGCGGCTTGATCCGACATAGCCCTTGAATAACCCCGGACCGGGTCCGGACCAATCACGGAGTACACGATGACCGACCTTGCGAACAACCACTTTGAAAGCCTGAAAGGGCGCTGCGTGCTGGTGACCGGCGGAGGCAGCGGCCTGGGCGCGGCGCTGTGCGAAATGTTGGCGGCGGAAGGCGCCAGCGTTGCGGTGACCGACGTCGATGAACAGCGCGCCACCGCGCTGGCTCGCCGGCTGTCGGAACAGGGCGCCAACGTCATGGCCTGCATCATGGACGTGGGCGTGGTGGCCGACGTGCGCGAAGGGCTGGACGCGGTGGTGCGCCAGTTCGGCAAGCTGGATGCCATTGTCAACAGCGCGGGCGTGGACGTGACCGCGCCCATCGACGACCTGGACCCCGACGTGTGGGAACGCGTCCTGCGCACCAACCTGACGGGGCCCTTCCTGATGGCCAAGCTGGGCAAGGACCGGCTCAGCCCGGGCGGCCACATCGTTAACGTGGCCTCCACCGCCGCGCGCCGCGCCTGGCCCAACGCCAGCGCGTATCACGCCAGCAAGTGGGGCTTGATGGGCTTGTCGCATGCCTTGCACGCCGAACTGCGCGGCGCGGGCATCAAGGTCAGCGCGGTGATTGCGGGCGGCATGCGCACCCCGTTCCTGCTTGACCGCTTTCCGGACATCGATACCAACACGCTGCAAGACCCCGCCAATGTGGCGCGCGCGGTGCGCTTCGTGTTGACGCAGCCGGAAGAAACGGTGGTGCCTGAAATCATGGTGCTGCCGATGAAGGAAACGTCATGGCCTTGAGGCCGGCGGTCTTTCTGGACAAGGACGGCACGGTGTTGGCGGACGAACCCTACAACGTGGACCCCGCGCGCATGGCCCACGCGCCCATGGCGCTGGCGGGCCTGTCGCGCCTGGCCGCCTCGGACCTGCCGCTGGTGGTCATCAGCAACCAGTCGGGCGTGGCGCGCGGCATGTTCGCGGCCAGCGCCCTGGATGCCGTGCACGTGAAGCTGGCGTCGATGTTCATGGCGGCCGGCGCCCACCTGGAAGGCTTCTATTGGTGCCCGCACCATCCCGACGGCGTGGTTCAGGGCTACGACATCGAGTGCGACTGCCGCAAGCCCAAGCCGGGCCTGCTGCTGCGCGCCGCCGACGAGTTGGGCCTGGACCTGCGCGCGTCCTGGTTCATCGGCGACATCCTGGACGACATCGAAGCGGGCAACCTGGCCGGCTGCCGCACCATCTTGCTGGACGTCGGCAACGAAACCGAATGGCGCGAGGGCCCCCACCGGCTGCCGCACTGCCGCGCGCCCGACCTGGACGCCGCCGCGCAGATCGTGCTGTCGAACCCGCCGGTGCCGCTGGCGCCGGGCAGGGGGTGACCATGGCCTGGAACTGGCACGAATGCGCGCACGTGCTGTGCATACGCCTGGACAACATGGGCGACGTGGTGATGTGCACGCCCGCGTTTCGCGCGCTGCGCCAGGCGGGTGCACGGCGCCTGTCCTTGCTGACGTCCCATTCCGGTGCACGCGTTGCCGCCTATATCCCGGAGGTGGACACCGCGCTGGCGTACGACCCGGCGTGGGTCAAGAACGATTCGCAGGGCCGCGACCAGGACCTGGACGCCATCGCGCGTGTGCGGGCGCTGCGGCCCGATGCCGCCGTGATCTTCACCGCGTACAGCCAAAGCCCGCTGCCCGCCGCGCTGCTGTGCCACCTGGCCGGCGTACCGCGTGTGCTGGCGCACTGCCGCGAAAACCCATATCGGCTGATCTCCGACTGGGTGCGGGAAACCGAACCGGCCTCGGGCATCCGCCACGAAGTGCAGCGCCAGCTGGACCTGGTGGCCAGCGTCGGGGCGCATTGCGACAACGCCCGCATGTCGTTCCGGGTCAGCGAGTCGGACCGTTTTTCGCTACAGGCCAAACTGCACCGCGCGGGCGTGACCGAGACGGGCGGCTGGATCTGCGCGCATGCGGGCGCCACCGCGTCGTCACGGCGCTATCCGGCCCGGCAGATGGTGCAGGCGCTGGTCGAGCTGCGCGGCGATGGCCGTCGCATCCTGCTGCTGGGTGGGCACGAGGACGCCGAGCTGGCCGTGGCGCTGGCCGAAGCGCGGCAACTGCTGCCCGGCCTGATCGACCTGTCCAACGGCCTGACGCTGGGCGAGCTGGGCGCGGCGCTTGAGGCGTCGGCGCTGATGATCTGCAACAACAGCGGGCCGGCGCACATTGCCGCCGCGTTGGGCGTGCCGGTGGTGGACCTGTACGCCCTGACCAATCCGCAACACACGCCGTGGCAGACGCCCGCGCGCGTGCTGAACCACGACGTGCCGTGCAAATACTGCTATCGCAGCGTGTGCCCGGAAGGACACCAGGCTTGCCTTGCCGGCGTTGCGCCCACCCAGGTGGCGACGGCGGCGCGGGAACTGTTGAACGAGACTCGCGTGGACCTGTTCGGTCCTCGCGCGGCCAAGGAGACCACCCATGTACACACTAGGCATTAACGCGGCCTACCACGACTGCTCAGCCACGCTCGTGCGGGACGGCATCGTCCTTGCGGCGGCCGAGGAAGAGCGCTTCACGCGGGTCAAGCACGGCAAGCGCCCGGTTCCCTTCACCACCTGGCAACTGCCGTACTACGCCATCGACTACTGCCTGTCGGTGGCGGATATCCGGCTGCGCGACGTGGATCACATCGTCTATTCGTACGACCCCGCGCTGCTGGCCGACGGCCAACCCCGGCCGCTGGATATCGCGCTGCCGCTGGAGCCATCGCGCGCCGGCTTCGGACCCAATGGCGAGTCCCCGTGGGACCCGCTGTTCTTGTCCTATCTGGTGAACGCGCCGCGCCAGTTGCTGGATGGGGCGCCACACCATTTGAAGTCGCCGCGCTTTGACGACCTGACGCTGGAACATATCCTGGACCGCTGGGTGTACCTGGACCACCACCTGTCGCACGAGGCCAGCGCGTTCCTGGCCGCGCCGTGCAAGGAATCGGCGGTATTGACGATGGACGGGCGCGGCGAAAAGACCACCACCAGCTACGGCCATTTTTCAGGCGGCGAGTACGCGCGGCTCAAGCAGATCGACCTGCCGCATTCGCTGGGCCTGCTGTACGAAGACGTCACGCGCTATCTGGGCTTTCTGCATTCTTCCGATGAATACAAGGTGATGGCGCTGGCCTCGTTCGGCAAGCCGAAGTACCGCGCCGAATTCCGCGACATCCTGCGGCTGGAGGAAGAGGGCGGCTATTCCTTGCAGCCCGCTCGCCTGGCCGAGCGCTTCGGCCCGCCGCGCCGGCGCGGCGCGCCCTTCGAAGAGAAGCACAAGGACATCGCCAGCTCGTTGCAATACGTGTTGGAAGAAACCGCGCTGCACATGGTGCAGTGGCTGCATGAAAAGACGGGCGCCAAGGACCTGTGCATGGCGGGCGGCGTGGCGCTTAACTGCGTGATGAACGCGCGCATCGCCAAGGACGGGCCGTTCGATTCCGTCTGGGTGCAACCGGCGGCGGGCGACTCGGGCACGTCGCTGGGCGCGGCGCTGTACGTGGACTATCACCGGCGCGGCTGCAAGCGCGAATGGTCGATGGAACACGCCTACCTGGGCCCTTCGTACGGCGACGAGGAAATCGAACGTTTCCTCTACAACTCGCGCTTGGAGTTCCGGCGGCTGGACGACGTGGCGGGCGAGGCGGCCGCCTTGTTGGCCCAGGAAAAGATCCTGGGCTGGTTCCAGGGGCGCATGGAATTCGGCCCGCGCGCCCTGGGTGCGCGGTCCATCCTGGCCTCGCCGCTCGATAGCGGCATGCAGGCGCGCTTGAATGGCTTGAAGGACCGCGAGGACTTCCGGCCCGTGGCGCCCGTGGTGCTGGAAGAACGGGCGGCGGAGTGGTTTGATGGCCGGGGCGCACCCTCGATCTGCGCGCCGTTCATGCTGTTCGTCTATGACGTGCTGCCGCATCGCGCCCAGCAGATTCCGGCCGTGCGGCACATAGACGGCACGGCGCGCGTGCAAACCGTCAGGCACGATCAGAACCCGCGCTACTACGATTTGCTGGTGGCCTTTGAGCGGCTGACGGGCGTGCCCGTGTTGGTGAACACATCGTTCAACACGCGCGGGGAACCGGTGGTGTGTTCGCCCCGCGACGCCGTGGAATGCTTCTGGACGTCGCCGCTGGATGCGCTGGTGATCGGTTCGTATCTGGTCGAGAAACCGCGATGAGCGACGACGCGTCCATTCTGGTGTCGGTGGTGGTGCCTACGTATCGGCGTCCCGACCTGCTGGCGCGCTGCCTGGAAGCGCTGGGCAACCAGCGTTTTCCGCGCGACCAGTACGAAGTTCTGGTGTGCGACGACGCCGCGCTGGCCAGCACGCGTCGCCAGGTCGAAGCCTTGCAGGCGGCCTGGGGCGGGCGGCCGGCACTGCGTTATCTGCCGGTGGTGGGCACACGCGGCCCGGCCGGCGCGCGCAACCAGGGCTGGCAAAGCGCACGCGGCGAAATCATTGCGTTCACCGACGACGACACCATCCCCCAACCCGATTGGCTGGGCCATGGCGTGCTGGCGCTGCGGCCCAACCTGGCGGCGGTGACTGGCGTGACCGAAATGCCGCTGCCCGATCCGCCCAGCGACTACGAACGTGATGCGGCCGGCCTGACGCGGTCTGAATTCATCACCGCCAATTGCTTCGTGCGGCGCACGGCGCTGCAAGTGGTAGGCGGCTTTGACACCCGCTACACCATGGCGTGGCGCGAAGATTCCGACTTGCATTTTGCCTTGCTGGACCACGGCTTTTCGGTGCAGCGCGCGCCCTTGGCCCGGGTGCTGCATCCGATGCGCCCGGTGCGGTTCGCGGCGGGCCTGGGCATGCAGAAAAAAGTGATGTTCGACATGCTGTTGCGCAAGAAATACCCCCTGCTGTATCGCAGCCGCATCCGATCGCGGCCGCCACGCTTTTACCTGGGGGTGACGGCGGCGGCGGTGGGCGCGGTGGCGTTGGCGGCGCTGGGCTATTTCACGGCCGCCGTCGCGGCGGCGGGTGCTTGGCTGGCGTTAAGCGTGCATTTCTTCATGCGGCGCTTGCGCGGCACGCGCCGCAGCTTGCGCAACGTGGTCGACTTGGCGATCACGTCGGCCTGCATCCCGCTGCTGTCCATCTGGTGGCGGCTGGTCGGCCTGCTGCGGTTTGCCAGGAGCGAACCATGACGCCGCTGTTCGATCCTTTGCGCCCGCCCGCCACGCTGGTGGTGTTTCGCGCCTTGCAATTGGGCGACATGCTGTGCGCCGTGCCCGCTTTGCGCGCCTTGCGGCGTGCGTTTCCGCACACGCGCATCGTTCTGGTGGGCCTGCCCAACGCGCATGAATTCGTTGACCGCTTTCACGCGTATGTGGACGAGCTGATCGAATTTCCCGGCATACCGGCCTTTCCCGAACAGCAGCCACGTCCGGACGATCTGCCGGCGTTCTACCGGCGCGTGCGCGCGTTGCACGCCGACGTGGCCTTGCAGTTGCACGGCAGCGGCACGCAGTCCAATCCCGTCGTCGCGCAGTTGGGCGCGGGGCGCTGGGGCGGCTTTGTGGCGGACCCGACCGCGCAGATGCCCGGCTGCCGCATGTTGTGGCCGGACGACCTGCCCGAGCCGCGCCGCTATCTGGCCTTGTTGCGATACCTGGGGCTGCAAGCGGATGACGATGCGCTGGAATTTCCGGTGTCGCAAACCGATCAGCGCGATGCCGAGGCATTGATGCGCAAGCACGCGCTGGACCCCGCCAAGCTGATCCTGATGCACGTCGGCGCGCGGCTGCCGTCGCGGCGTTGGCCCTTGGAGCGATACGCGGCGCTGGCCGGCGAACTGTCGCGCCAGGGTTGGCAAGTGGCCTTGACCGGCATGCACAGCGAGATGCCGCTGGTGCAGTCGCTGCAAGACCAGGCGGGCGTGCCGCTGACCAACCTGTGCGGGCAGACCAACCTGGGCAGCCTGGCGGCGCTGCTGACGATGTGCCGGCTGCTGGTGTGCAACGACACGGGCGTGTCGCACGTTGCGGCGGGCGTGGGCGCGATGAGTGTCGTCATCGCCTGCGGCAGCGACCAGCGGCGCTGGGCGCCCATCGACAGCGCACGCCACGTGGTGCTGGCCGCCGACATGGCGTGCCGCCCCTGCGCGTTCGAGGAATGCCCGATCGGGCACCCGTGCGCCTTGGCGGTGACGGTGCCCGACGTACTTGGGCAAGTTCAACATCAACTCAAAGGGGCCGTGCAATGACGCAGTCCGTGGCGGCGCCGCGTCGGCGCCTGCGCATTCTGACCTGGCATGTTCATGGCAATTACCTGTATGCCCTGAGCCATGTGCCGCATGACTTCGTGGTGCCTTCCCTGCCGGGCAATCCGTCGGGCTATGGCGCGCTGGGCCGCAAGATACCGTGGCCCGCGAACGTGGTGCAGGTGCCCGCCGAGAACCTGCGCGGCATGGCGTTCGACTGCGTGCTGTACCAGTCGCGCCAGAACCTGGCGGACGCGCCGCGCTGGCTGAACGAGGCGCAACGCGCGCTGCCCAGCGTCTACCTGGAACACAACCCGCCCGAGCCGCATCCCACCGATACGATGCATCCCTTTCGGCACGAGCGCGGCCTGGTCGTGCACGTGACCCCGTTCAACGCCGCGATGTGGGACTCGGACGGCATGCCGGTGCGCATCGTCGAGCACGGCGTGCCGCCGCCCGATGTCAGCTATGACGGCGGCAACGCGCGAGGCATCGTGGTCATCAACCACCTGGGCCGCCGAGGCCGCCGCTTGGGCCGCGACCTGTTTGACCAGCTGCGCGCGCAAACGCCCATGGACCTGATCGGCATGGGCTCGGAGGAATTGGGCGGGCTGGGCGAAGTGCCCAATATGGAAGTGGGCGCCGTGATGGCGCGGTATCGCTATTTTTTCAGCCCCATCCGCTATGCCAGCCTGGGCCTGTCCTTGGTAGAGGCCATGCTGTGCGGCGTGCCGGTGGTGGGCTTTGCCACCACCGAACTGCCGACCGTGATCAAGAACGGTGAAAACGGCTATGTGGATACGCGGCCTGACCGGCTGCTGGCGGTGGCGCGGCAACTGGTGGCCGAGCCCGAACTGGCCCGGGCCTGGGGCGCGGCGGGGCGCCGGACCGCGCTGGAACGCTTTGGCATGGGCCGCTTTATTTCTGATTGGATAGACGTGTTCGACACGATCCTGGAGGCAGCATGATGAACGATATTCCACGTAGCGGCCGCGCGCTGGTGGCGGGCGGGGCGGGCTTTCTGGGCTCGCACCTTTGCTCGCGGCTGTTGAACGACGGGTGGGAAGTGATATGCGTCGACAATTTCCAGACGGGGCGGGCGTGCAACGTGTCGCCGCTGGCCGCGCACCCGCGATTTACCGTCATGCGCCACGACGTAGTCGACAAGCTGCCGCGCGTGCGCGTGGACCGCATCTACAACCTGGCGTGCCCGGCCTCGCCCGTGCACTATCAGGCCGACCCGCTCAAGACGCTGCGCACCTGCGTGCTGGGCGCGATGCAACTGCTGGAACTGGCGCGCGATGTCGGCGCGCGGGTGTTGCAGGCCTCCACCAGCGAGGTCTATGGCGACCCGCTGGAGCATCCGCAGGGTGAAGGCTACTGGGGGCACGTGAACCCGGTGGGGCCGCGCTCTTGTTATGACGAGGGCAAGCGCTGCGCGGAAACGATTTTCATGGAATATGCGCGGCGCGAAGGCGTGGTGGTGAAGATTGCGCGCATCTTCAATACCTATGGGCCGCGCATGGCGCCGGATGATGGGCGCGTTGTGTCGAACTTCATCGTGCAGGCGCTGGCGGGGCAGCCGCTGACCGTCTACGGCGATGGCACCCAGACGCGTTCGTTCTGTTATGTGGACGACCTGATCGACGGCCTGGTTCGCCTGATGGAAAGCCCCGAAGACCTCGCGCAGCCGGTCAACCTGGGCAACCCGGCCGAACTGACGATGCTGGAAATGGCCGACATGGTGCGCAAGCTGACCGGCTCGCGCGTGCCGCTGGTGCACCGCGAATTGCCGGTGGACGATCCCACGCACCGATGCCCTGACATCACGCTGGCGCGTACCCGGCTGGGGTGGAGCCCCAGGGTGGACCCGGCCGAGGGCATCGCGCGCACGGTGGCGTACTTCGCGGCCGAGGCCAAGCGCACGCGTCCGGCGGACGGGCCGGTCCAGCACGCCGAACACCCCGAACACCCCGAACACGCCGAACATGCCGTGCCTGGCGCCAGCGTGCGCCGCTACGCGCCCGCCGACCGGGCATAGCGATTGCTGCGTGCTCCCGCATGCGGCGCCATCCTGTCGCCGCGCACATCGCCCACCAAGGAGCACGTGATGACCACCAAGCCACACTCCCATCAGGACGACCCGCAGGCGGCCGACCGCAAGCCCGTGCCGGAATCGGAACGCACGCTGGCGGGGCGCCCCGCGGACCCCAACCGTACCGGCGCCGGCCAACAAGTGCCGCCCGGGATGCACCCCGACGACGTCTGGGACCCGGGCAACTCCACGCCGGACGCGCCGCCGGTAGACAACCGGTCGGGCACCTCAAGGAGCAAATAATGAAAGCTGTTGTATTTCACGGCATCGGCGACATCCGTCTGGACACCGTCCCCGACCCCGTCTTGCAGGAAGACAACGACGCCATCGTGCGCCTGACCGCCAGCGCCATCTGCGGCACCGACCTGCACTTTATTCGCGGCACCATGGAATCCATGAAGCCCGGCACCATCCTCGGCCATGAAGGCGTGGGCGTGGTCGAGCAACTGGGGCCTGGCGTGCGCAACCTGAACGTGGGCGACCGCGTGGTGATTCCGTCCACCATCGCCTGCGGCTATTGCTCGTACTGCCGCGCCGGCTATTACGCGCAGTGCGACGTGGCCAACCCCAACGGGCGCGATGCCGGCACTTCGTTTTATGGCGGCCCGCAGTCCACCGGCCCGTTCAACGGCTTGCAGGCCGAACTGGCGCGCGTGCCGTTTGCCAACGTCAACCTGGTCAAGGTGCCGGACGGCGTCAGCGACGAGCAGGCGCTAATGCTGTCCGACATTTTCCCCACCGGATATTTCGGCGCCGACCTGGCCGACATCAAGCCCGGCCACACCGTGGCGGTGTTCGGCTGCGGACCGGTGGGGCAGTTTGCCATCGCGTCGGCCAAGCTCATGCACGCCGGCCGGATCTTTGCCGTGGACACCGTGCCCGACCGGTTGGCCATGGCGCGCGCCCAGGGCGCCGAGGTCATCGATTTCAATGCGGAAGACCCCGTGACGTGCATCAAGGGATTGACGGGCGGCATTGGCGTGGACTGCGCCATCGATGCCGTGGGCGTGGATGCGGTGCATGCGCACGATGGCCCGGCGGGCAACGCCGATACCAACGCGTCAATGGAAGAAGAGGCGCGCAAGGGTGCGCCCCATGCCAAGCCGGACGGCGAGAACTGGCGGCCGGGCAACGCGCCGTCGCAAGCGTTGCAATGGGCGGTGCAGGCGCTGGCCAAGGCAGGCACGCTGTCGATCATCGGCGTATATCCGCCCAACGACCGCACGTTTCCGATCGGCGAGGCCATGAACAAGAACCTGACCTTGCGCATGGGCAACTGCAATCACCGCAAATACGTGCCGATGCTGATGGAGCTGGTGCGCACGGGCGCGGTGGACCCGGCGGCCATCCTGACGCGACAAGAGCCGTTGACGCAGGCGGTGGATGCGTTCAAGGCATTCGATACCCGCCAGCCCGGCTGGCTGAAGGTTCAGCTGGAGCCGGCGGCGTAATGGGTGCGGCTGGGTGCGGCTTTGGCGGCCGGACGGGCAGGTGGGGTCGGCCCCGTGCTTGCTGATCGGGCAGGGCGCCGGCTTGAGCTGACGCGCAGGCCTGCGCCCTGGCCTTACTTTCGATTCGGCCGGGCTGGGTCTACCGGACGTCCGTAGACGTCCTTGCCTTCCTCGGCCTGTGAGCCGCCGGCCGGATAGCCCGAATTGGTATTCGGGTCGCGATTGACTTCGCCTTGCGCAGGCCCGTCGGCCACGGGTTGGCCGGTGGCGCCCTTTTCGGCGGGGTCCACGTGCGGCGAGGGCGGCGGGTTGGGGGCGGGCGCGGGTTTGGAATCGGTCATGGTTCCTCCTGGCAGGGTGCGGGTTGCGTGCCTTGCGGGATGCGCGGCGTCGGCACCGGTTCAGCAACTGCCATTCCTGAAGGAGACTGTATGTTCACTCACATCCAAATCGGCGCGCGCGATTGGCCGCGGCTGGTGGACTTCTATGACGCCGTGTTGGCGCCGCTGGGTTTGGCGCGGCGCAACGCCATCGACAACGCGGGGCCGGAAGGCGTGATCTGGGGCGTGGGCTCGGCGCGCTGGCCGACGTTTGTGGTCGCGCCTCCGTTCAACGGCTTGCCCGCCACCTGGGGCAATGGCTGCCAGGTCAGTTTCGAGGCGCCGTCCGAAGACGTGGTGCGCCAGTGCTGGACCGCAGCGCTGGCGCACGGCGCGGTGGACGAAGGCGCGCCCGGCTTGCGCAGCCGGTACGCGCCGGATTTCTACGCCGCCTACTGCCGCGACCCCGAGGGCAACAAGCTGGCCTTCGTATGCGCCAGCCGGCACGAAAAGTCGACCGCAGGCCCATCGGAACGTCCTTCGGCGAACCCTTCAGCAAGCCCTCCGGCAAACCCTCCGGCAAGCCCTTCAGCAAGCCCTCCGGCAAACCCGCCCCCGGCCCCGCAAAGCAACGGCCCCGCGGCCGCGCCCGCAGGCACGGCGACGGCGGCCCCGGCCAGCCCCGCGCCCGATCCGGGCGAGGACTTGTCCGCGATCCCCTGATGGGAAGCCGCACCCAGGCGGCGGCCAAGGGCGCGTTCAATGGGGCGCAGTTCGGCCAGCAACGCCACCACCAAAGCCACCGCGCCCACCGCGAACAGCATGCGGTGTTGGCCTCCGGTGGCGCTGAATACGGCCGAGTAGGCGTATCCCGCCACCGCCTGAAAGGTGGCGAAGCTGACGGTGGCGCGGCTCCATGCGCGGTTCTGCGCCACGGGGTCGTGCGGAATCAGGTCGTGAATGCGCGCCAGCGCCAGCGGCACGATGCCCGGGGGGAAGGTGCCCACCATGAACGCAGCGGCCGCCAGCAACGCGCCGCCGTGCGTCAGGGTCAACGCGGCCATGGCAAGGGCCTGCATCGCCAACACCAGGCGCAATGCGCTGCGCGGACCCAGCCTGTCGCCCAGCCAGCCGTACAGCGGCGGCCCCATCATCGCGCCCACCCCGTACAGAATCCAGTAATACGCACCGGCGTGCGGATCGCCGGTCAGGCCGCGTTGGACAAAGTCCACCAGAAACACCATCGGCGCCACCAGCGCTACGGCCATCAGACCGTATTGGCCGAACAACAACACGACTCCGGCGCGCGGGTCGGAAGCGTTCGTGGGGGCTGACGCGGGCGCGGATGAGTCGCGGGACGTGCCCCTGCCGGACGTGCCCGCGCCGCTCATTCCAGCGCCGGTCGTCTCCGCGACGGTCGTTCCAGCGCCGGTCGTTCCAGCGCCGGTCGTTCCAGCGCCGGTCGTCCCAACGCCGGCGCTGACCGAGGCCAACGCCGACGGCGACGGTGCCGCCGGCGATACGGGCACGGTCACGCCATGAGCCGGCCACGCGCTCCATGTCAACAAGGTCAGCACCGCCGAGATCGCGGCCAGCCCCAGCCATGCGGCTTGCAGCCCGAAGCCCAGCAGCCACGGCACGACCGTGCCCGAGCCCGCGATGCCCACGCCGATACCCAGGAATATCGCGCCGCCCGCCAGCCCCCGGCGTTCGCGCGGCACGTGCGGCAGCACGGTGGCGGCGGCCAGCACCATGATGGCGCCGCCCGCGATGCCCGACATCAGGCGCCAGCCGAAGAACCAGCCCAGCGCTTGGCGGTACGCGCACGCCAGAAACGCCAGCGTCACCAGCGCCATCATGGCGCGCAGTACCTGGGTGTTGGAAAAACGCCGCGCCAAAGGCTGTCCGATCAGTGCGCCGACCAGGTAACCGGTCAGGTTCGCGGCGCTTAGAAACACCACGCTGGACGACGAAAACCAGTGCGCCTGGATCAGCGCGGGAACCAGGGGCGCATAGGCAAAACGGGCCAGCCCGATGCTGGCCAGACTGGCGGCAAACCCGGCCAGCACGTAGCGCCAGGGGGCGCCGGCGGAGCTTGGCAGGGCAGGGGTGGTTGGGCGTGACATGGTGGGACCTCTACGTTTTCAGCACGACCCAATCGGGTCGATATGCCAAAAAGTATAGGAACGCCAGGTGCTGGAATCACGCAGCAATTTGCAAGGGCAATGATGCAAAAACGCAGCGGTTTGTAGGCGGCGTGCGCAGGGCGCGGCATCGATCCACCAGCCGCCCTGCGTACCGCGCTATTCGAACTGCGCCACGACCGTATCGATGAAGGCGCGCATGCGCGCCGTGTGGCGCAGGTCCTGGTGGGTGACCAGCCAGACGGCAAAGCCACCTTCCCGCTCACGGCCGGGCCATAGCCGTGTCAGGCCCCCCCGTTCACCCATCGGCACCGGCAATTCACCGATGCCCACGCCGCTAGCGATCAGCGTGCGCAGCATCAGGCTGGAATTGGCCGTAGCCACGATGCGGCCCGCTTGCGCCGGTTCGCCCACGATGGTCGGCGGCCGTCCGCCTTCCAGGTAGGGCTGGTAATACACCAGATCGTGTCCCTTGAAGCCGCCATGCTCGGTGGGCGCGCCGTGTCGTTCCAGATAGCCCGTCGAGGCATACAGGCCCACCGGCCACAGCGCCAGCTGGCGCGCGATCAGGTCCGGGTTGTCGGGCTTCATGTTGCGGATGGCTATGTCGGCCTCGCGCCGCGCCAGGTTGGCCATCTGCGTGGCCACGCTCAGCCGCACCCGCACGTCGGGGTGGCGCGCGTGCAAGTCGGCGATGGCCGGAATGACGAATTCCATCGCCAGCGAATCGGTGGTGGCCACCTTCACTTCGCCTTCCAGCCGCCCGTCCGTGCCCTGGGCCTGTCGCACCAGGTCATGGGCAAACTGCTCCATGCGTTCGGCGGCGTGCAGCACCGCGCTGCCGGCCGTCGTCAGCGTGTAGCCGGTTGAGCTGCGCAGAAACAGGGTGGCGCCCAGGTTGTGTTCCAGCACGCCGATCCGCCGTCCTATCGTGGCCTGGTCCACGCCCGCCACACGCGCCGCGCGGCGCAGCGTTCCTTCGCGTTGCAGCGCAAGGAATATTCTTGCATCGTCCCAATTCATGCTGTCGTCCCGGCGCTCAGGCCGGGGGCAGGTGGCACACGGCTTCCAGGTTGTGGCCGTCGGGCGCCCGCACGAAGGCGGCGTAGTAATTGGGGTGGTAGTGGGGGCGCAGGCCCGGGGCGCCATTGTCGGTGGCGCCTGCCGCCATGGCGGCCTGGTAGAACGCGTCCACCTCGGCGCGGTTGGCGGCGGTGATGGCGATGTGCAGCGGCGGCGACACTGCCTGGGTGCCGTACAGCCACATTGAGGGCTTGCCCGCGCGGCCCAGGCCCACGCTGTCGGGCCCTTGCATGGCAAGGCCAACCCCCAGGGGAGCCAGCGCTTGCAGGAAGAATGCGCGACTGCGTTCCATGTCGCTGACGCCGAATCCGATGTGATCGAACATGCTGGCCTTAATCAATTGAATGCGGCGGCCGATGGCCGCCGGGTATGGCGTTTGCTTCGCACGGCTCTTGTCGGCCACACAGAGGCGAAACCCATGCTACAGGACGAACTACTTGCAAAGATGATCGTAAAAACTGCACCGTGTCGTCGTTTTGACGACTGGGCCGAGGTGCTGACGGAATTCGCCAGCTGTCTGGTGCAGATCAGCCCGCGCCTGAGCCCGGAGGAGTGCGACAGGCTGATCAATATTGGCGCCTCGTTCTATCGCACCCTAGCCCGTGCGGAGGACTACCGGCGCACTTCGATCCATGGCGACTAGCTGATGCGCGCGGTCGCGCGCCGGCGTCGGGCGGCTGCGCATCTGCATGCGCCACCCGGCTTCCCAGGCGCGCACCTTTTCACGCCACTGGGAGATCGACTCGCCCGTGTGGCCGGGCATTTCTACAGCGCGATAGTACGGGCAATCCCACAAGGTCAAGCCCTGCCGGGCGGCGTTCGCGCCGAGCTTCTGGATGTCATCGCGATGCATTGCTGAACCCTCCAAAAGTATGAAGAACGGACCGCCAGTATCGTGCGGTTCGGGGGGGCTTTGCAATAGTGTTGCGGCACCAGATGGGGGGTGTGCATTGTTCCCGGGGCAAGGCGCATTGTTGCCCCGCGGGCAACACCGTGGTCCCTGGTGCAGGCCTACTGCCGTGGTGTGGGCAGGCCTACGATTTGGGCGTCGTTCAAGCATCCCGCGCCCCCCGCGACACCGCGCGGCGCGCTTACCCAAATCCAATCTCCCGGGAGCCACCATGAGTCAACGCCTTAACGCTTTTGCGCAATCGCCCGCGCTGTTCAAGAAGTTTGTCGAATTCGGCATGTTGTTGAAGTCGGGGTCGATCGAGCCGTCCATCCTGGGCCTGATCGAGATCCGCGCGTCCCAGATCAACGGCTGCGGCTTCTGCCTGGACATGCACGTGAAAGAGGCCAAGATCCGTGGCGAAGGCGAATTGCGCCTGCACCATGTTGCGATCTGGCGCGAGTCCACGGAATTTTCACCGCGCGAACGGGCCTGCCTGGCATGGACCGAAGCACTGACGACGTTGGGCGCGCACGGCGTGCCGGACGACATCTACGAGCGCGTACGCGGCGAATTGTCCGAAAAAGAAATCAGCGACCTCAGCTTCGCCATCATGGCCATCAACGGGTGGAACCGGCTGAACGTAGGCTTTCGCACCGTGCCGGGCTCGGCCGACAAGGCCTATGGCCTGGACAAAGCCAACTTCAGCTAAGGAAAGCGCCATGAAAATCCTAGTCATCGGCGGAACCGGCCTGATCGGCTCCAAGCTAGTGAAGCGGCTTGTCGAACGCGGCCACGAGGCCATCGCCGCCTCGCCCGCCACCGGCGTGAACACCATCACGGGCGTGGGCCTGGATAGCGCGCTGGTGGGCGTGGACACCGTGGTCGACGTGGCCAATTCGCCCTCGTTTGAAGACGACGCCGTGCTGGAATTCTTCCAGGCGTCGGGGCGCAACCTGCTGGCCGCCGAAGCGCGCGCCGGGGTGCGGCACCACGTGGCACTGTCGGTGGTGGGCACGCATCGCCTGGCCGAAAGCGGCTATTTTCGCGGCAAGATCGCGCAGGAAGCGCTGATCGAGGCGGGCGGTATTCCCTACACCATCGTCCACAGCACGCAGTTCTTTGAATTCCTGGGCGGCATCGTGCAGGCGGGCGCGCAGGGCAACGACGTGCGGCTCTCGCCCGCCTTTGTGCAGCCGATTGCGTCCGACGACGTGGCCCTGGCCATGGCGGACGCCACGCTGGCCCCGCCGGTGAACGGCATCGTGGAAATCGCCGGGCCTGAGCAGTTGCGGCTGTCCACACTGGTGCAACGATACCTGGACAAGACCGGCGATACCCGCACGGTGCGCGCCGACCCCGGTGCGCGCTATTTCGGCGCGCTGCTCAATGACGACACCCTGGTGCCGGCGTCCTCGGCGCGCTTGGGTTCGATAGACTTCGACACCTGGTTCAGCCAGTCGGGCGTCAGGAAATAGCGGGGCGGCGCCGGGGGCGGCAGCAAGCCGGAGCCCCGGATGTGCTCGGTCATGTAGTCGATGAACACGCGCATGCGGGCGGGCAGATGCTGGCGGCTTAAAAAGCACAGGTAATGCCCGCGGTCATCGGGCGCGTGCTGCGGCAGGCAGGCCACCAGCGTGCCGGCACGCAGATGGTCGCAAACCTGGTAGGCGGCCATCTGCGCAATGCCGTGGCCGTCGAGCACCGCCTGCAACACCAGGTCGGCGTCGTTGAAGGTCAGCATCGCGGGCGGCGTCACCTTCTGCAAGCGGTCGCCCAGCTTGAATTCCCATTCAAAGATCCGGCCCGACGCCAGTCGGAAGTTCACGCCACGGTGGTCCAGGATGTCGTCCACGCTGGCGGGCAGGCCGTGCGCGGCGGCGTAGCCGGGCGAGGCGCACAGCAGCATCTGCATGGGGATGATTTTTTTTGCGATGACCTGGCTGTCTTCCATGCGGCCATTGCGAAACGACACGTCAACGCCGTCCGCCGCGAAGTCGGTCGGCCCATCGTCCAGCAGCAGGTCCACCGCAATGCCGGGGTTGGCCCGGCAGAACCCGTGCAGCAGGGGCGCGACGACCTTGCGGCCAAAGCCCACGGTGGAACACACGCGCAGGTGGCCCGACGGCGGGCCTTCGCGCAGCTCGCGCATGTCATCCAGCGCTTGCACGATACGCGCCACGCCGGGATGGCACTGGTCGTAAAACTGCCGCCCCTCGGCGGTCAGTGACGTGCTGCGCGTGGTGCGCACGAACAGCCGGGTGCCCAGCTGGTCTTCCAGTTTCTGCACGCTGCGGCTGACGGCCGACCGCCCGATGCCCAGCCGGTCGCCCGCCTTGGCGAAGTTGCCTTCGACGGCCACCGCAATGAATGCCACCACGCCGGCATAGCTGGTGGCAAAGCTGTCGGCCAGGGAATCCGGCCCAAGGGGAGAGGGAGTGATCGATGGGGCAAACAAGGGTGTCGACATGGTGGCGGCGCGGCAAGGGTGGGTCTTATGGCTAAGACGGCGCACGCGGCCATTCTGTGACATTGGATGGGAAAAACTCGGGTTTTCCCTAGGATGGGGCGCCACCCAAAGAGGCAAAAAAAAGCGCGTCAAAAGGCGCATCAAAAGGCGCATCAAAAAGCGCATCAAGCGCGGGCGCGGTTTGCGCCCGGCAGGGGCGGACGGCGCCCGCTGCCCGGCGCGTCCCGCTCAGGGGGGGCGGCTTAGTGAACGGGGATCAAGGCGGGGGCGCCCTTTTTCTTGATCAGCACCACCACGAACTTCGCCGGTTCGGTCTGGCTGGCGTTGCGCCCCACCGTGTGCACATCGTCCGGCCCTTCGAAGAAGGTCTGGCCCGGCGTCAAGGTGACTTCCTTGCCGCCCTTGACCTGCATGATGATGCTGCCTTGCAGGACATAGACGAAGCTGTACGCGTCGTGACGGTGGATCGGGTCGGCCGCGCCGGGCGGGTAATCGACCGTGATCATCAAGGCGTCTTTGCCGGGAATGTCCGGTAGCGGCTTCGTCATCAGTTCGGTAACGATGGGTTCGGCGGGCGCGGCCTGGGCCGGGGCGTTGCCCAGCAGGGCGCCGGTTGCGACCAGGGCCAGGGGCAGGGCAAGCTTGAACAGTTTCGACATGGGCGTTCCTTGGCGGATGTGACAAGGCCCCATCGTAGAAGTGCCGACCGGCGTGGCGGTAGAGCCGCGCAAGGGATCACCATGTTGCCCGCTGCGCACCATCGCTGCGGCAAAGCCCCATCGCCGCGTACCGCCTTATGCCAACGCTGCTGCGATCCGCGCGAGCTTGTCGGGGTTGCGCTGCACCAGCACGCGCGTTAACCGTTGTCCGTCCGTCTCGTACGACTGCACCGATTCCAGTTGCCCGTCGATGTATCGAAGCAAGGTCCATTGCCCGTTGATCTCTACGACCTCGGCGCGCAGGCCGTCGCCAAAGCGGCGCTTGCCCGCGTAGAACAATTGCGCCAGCCGTTTGCCACCCACCAGCCGCGCAAACGCGGTGGCCTTGCCACCGCCGTCGCCGATCAGTTCGGCGTCGTCGCTTAATAGCGCATGCAAGCCGTGGAAATCGCTGCGCTGCATGGCGTCGGCAAAGGCCAGCAACAAGCGGTGCAGGGCCGCGCGCGAGACGGTTTCACGCGGCGCGCCCTGGCGCAGTTGCAGCCGGGCGCGCCGTACCAGCTGGCGGCAGGCTGCCTGTGTCTTGCCCAGCGTGTCGGCGATGTCTTCGTAATCGGCATCGAACACGTCGCGCATCAGGAAGGCCGCGCGCGCGTCGGGCGACAGACGTTCCAACATGAACAGAAACGCCACGGACACATCGTCCGCGAATTCGTGGATCTGTTCAGGCGTGGACGGCGCGGCCATCAGCATGGGTTCGGGCAGCCATACGCCCGTGTACTGGGCGCGTTCAAGCTTGGCCGCGCGCAGGCGGTCGATGGACAAGCGCGTGGTGGCCGTGACAAGCCAGGCCTCGGCGTTTTCCACCAAGGCGTGGTCGGCGCCGTGCCAGCGCAGCCATGCTTCCTGCACCACGTCCTCGGCCTCAGCCACCGCGCCCAGCATGCGATACGCCAGCGCGAACAGGCGCGGGCGGTGACGCTCGAAAAGTAGCAATGAATCGGTCATGTCGGACGCAAACGCCAGGTAGAAGTCGGGGCGTGCAGCCGCGTATTTTGCCGCACTTTGCCGGGGCAATGGGTCAGCCGGGCAATGGGTCAGCGCGCAACGGTGTGCAAGCCGTAACACCCGCCAGCGATTGGTGCGCCGTTCGCAACATGGCGCTTCACCGCGCGTGGCTACCGCGCATCCGGGGCCGCGCCTAGGATGGCTACGCTGTCCAGCCACTTAGGAGATTCGTTATGTTTCGCACCGATACCCCCCTGTCCACCTCCCCTTCGCATGCCGGCGTCCAGACCCCCGTGGACCTGGTCCCGTCCCGTTACGCGGTACGCATCGGCGACATCGACGCGATGGTCGTCAGTGACGGCGTACTGCCCCTGCCCACGTCCACGATGGCCACCAACGCCGACCCCGCCGACCTGGCGGACTGGCTGGACCACATGTTCATGCCGCCCGATGCGTTCGACTGGCCGTTGAACGTGATGGTGGCCCGCAGCGGCGAGCAAACCATCTTGATCGACGCGGGCCTGGGCGGGCAGTTTCCCGGCTTCCCGCGTGCCGGGTTGTTTCCGCAGCGGCTCGCTTGCGCGGGCATCGCGCTGGAATCCGTGACGGACGTGATCATCACCCACATGCACATGGACCATGTTGGCGGCCTGCTGGTGGACGATGTGAAAAAGCGTCTGCGCCCGGACGTGCGCATCCACGTGGCGGCTGCCGAGGTCGCGTTCTGGACGTCGCCCGACTTTTCGCAGACGGTGATGCCCAAGCCGGTGCCCGACGTGCTGCGTACCACGGCCACCGCGTTCTATAACGAATACCGCGACCGGCTGCGCCTGTTCGACGACAAGCACCAGGTGGCGCCGGGCGTGACGGTGCGCGTCACCGGTGGCCATACGCCCGGCCACAGCGTGGTCGATCTGGTCTCGGGCGGCGAACGCCTGACCTTTGCGGGAGACGCGATGTTTCCCGTGGGCTTTGACCACCCGGACTGGCACAACGGCTTTGAGCACGACCCCGACGTATCCGCCCAAGTTCGCATCGGGCTGTTCCGCGAGCTTGCGGAAAACCGTGGGCTGCTGGTGGCCGCCCACTTGCCGTTTCCGTCGGTGGGCCGGATTGCGGTAGCGGGCGACGCGTTTCGCTGGGTCCCGGTGATCTGGGATTTCTGATTGCCGCGCGTCGCCCGGTCTGCCTTAATGCATCAGTAGTTGATCGACGCCGACAACATATACGTGCGACCCGCCGCGTTCGTCACGAAAGAGCCCGAGGCCAGCCAGTACTTCTTGTCGGCCACGTTTTCGACGTTGGCGCGGAACACGACGTCCTTGCCGGCGATCTGCGTCGCGTAGCGCGCGCCCAGGTCAAAGCGCGTGTAGCCGGGCAGGCGCAGCGTGTTGGCGTTGTTCAGGTAGACCGACGACGTGCGGATGGCGCGGCCGTTCAGGCTCAGGCCCTGCACCCATGGCGTGTCCCAGTCCAGCCCCAGGTTGTAGGTGCTGGCGGGCACGCCGGCCGGGCGGTTGCCCTGGCTGACGCCGCCGGGCGTCTTGGTCAGTTCGCTGTCGATGAAGGCGGCGCTGGCCATCAGGCGCAGGCCGCGCACCAGTTCGCCGTAGCCGGTCAGTTCCAGGCCACGGTTGCGCTGTTCGCCGAAGTAGCCGTAGACGTTGCTGTCGTCGGCCTGGCCGGACGGGCGCGCAATCTGAAAGAGCGACAGGGTGGTGATGATGTTGCCGTCCCAGTCCACCTTTACGCCGGTTTCATACTGCTTGGACTTGTAGGGCGCCAGCACCGCGCCACGGTTTTCGTAGGTGTCGCCCACGATCGTGCCGCGCGTCAGGCCTTCGGTGAAGTTGGCGTAGACCGACACGTTCTGCAGCGGCTTGACAACGATGCCGCCGATGGGCGAATTGGCGCTGGCCCGGTAGCCGCTGGTGCGCGCGCCGGCGGTGTTGTAGCTGTCTACGTCCACGACCTGGTGGCGGATGCCGGCCGTCAACAGGATGCGGTCCTGTGCAAAGGACAGCGTGTCGGCCAGCGCAAAGCTGGTCAGCGTGGTGTCGGACGCTTTTTGCGGCGTCAGGCGTACGGCGGGGCCGTCGGGAATGGGCGTGGGGTCGTAGATGTTGGACGCCACGATGGCCGACCCGGTGGAATAGGCGTTGCCCAGTTCCTGCTTCATGTAGGTCGCGCCCAGCGTCACGCGGTGATTGACCGGGCCCGTGGCAAAGCGCGCGGTCAGGCCGGCGTCGCCGCTGCGCGTTTTCGAGTACGAGTCGTAGTACGTCGTCATGACGTTGAAATTGCCGTCCTGGTCCACCGACTGGCGCGCGCCGGCCATGTTGACCGTGACGGGGAAAATCTGCCGCACCTTGCCGTCGCGATAGCCCGCCGCGATGTGGCCGGTCAGGTTGTCGGTGAAGTCGTATTCCAGGCGCGACATGATCGTGCTGTCGCGCTGCGACAGACGCGTGCCGGGGTAGAAGTTGATGTCGCCGTCGGGCGGCGAGGGCAGCTCGGTCACGTTGGCCTGCCAGCCGATCTGCGAGCGGAAATTCTCGATCACGTCTTCCTGGTGGATGGCGTCGGCCGACCAGCGCAGCCGCGCGCCGCGATAGTCGATGCCCAGCGCGCCCATGTCCAGGCCTTGCTTGCCGTCGCGCAACGTGGATTCACCCCCGCGCTTGACGCCGTTAAAGCGCAGGCCCCACGCGTTGTCTTCGCCAAAGCGGCGGGCCAGGTCCAGTTGGCCGGTGAAGTTGGCCTTGCTGGCGTAGCCCAGCGTGGCGCGCGCCAGCGGTTCGTCTTCGGCGCGCTTGGTCACCACGTTGATCGCGCCACCGATGCTGCCGTTGGGCGGAATGCCGCGCATGAAGGCGCCGGGGCCCTTGAGGACTTCCACGCGTTCCAGGATCTGCACCGGCACGCGGCTGGACGACACCAGGCCATACAGGCCGTTCACGCTGACATCGCCGCTGCCCACGGCAAAACCGCGGATCTGGAAGTCTTCGCCAAAGCCGCCGCTTGAGGTCAACGTGCGCACCGACGCGTCGTTGACCACCACGTCGGCCAGCGTGCGGGCCTGTTGGTCGTACAGCAGTTCGGACGTGTAGTTCACCGTGCTGAACGGCGTGTCCATCACGTCTTCCGAACCCAGCACGCCCAGGCTGCCGCCGGTGGCAAGCTGCCCGCCGGTAAAGGGCGGCGCCAGCTCGCCCAGAATGCCGGCGGTGACGGTCACCGCTTCAAGCTGCACGGTGCCGCCGGCCGTGCCGGGGCGCGACAGCGTGACGTTGTTGCCGTTGCGCGTGTACTCGATGCCGGTGCCCTGCAACAGCTGGCGCAGCGCGTCTTCGGGCGCCAGCTTGCCCGACAGGGCGCGCGCCTGCTGGCCGGCAAGAATGTCCTGCGAATAAAAGATCTGCAAGGAAGTCTGCGAGCCCAGCTGCAACAGCGCGTCGCCCAGCGGCTGCGCGGCAATGTTGACGCTGACGGGGGCTTCCTGCGCGTGCGCGGCGGGTGCCATGCCGAAGGCAAGCGATAGCGAGAATGCAAGCGCGCTGAGAACCACGCGCGAGGGCAAGCGCAAAGCGGGTCGGGCAGATACGGGTTTCAAGATCGGTAGCTCGGGTGGAAGGCGCGCCCGCACGGCGCGCCGGTTTCAACGGAAACGGGCAGGGTGCCCTGGGGCGATCGGCCCCTTCCTATCTAGACGCATGAGCCCCACGAAAACCGGAATAAGAATCGATATTATTGTGTAACAGGTGTGTTACAAAAGGACCGGCGCGCCCGGGACCAGCGGATCGGCTGACCCGGGGATCAGCGCCTCCCCCTCAACGCGCCACGATGCGTATCGCGCCATCCTGTTGGCGGTCCAGCGTGACGGGGGCAATGGCCGGCAGCGCATCGATCATCGCTAGCGGGTCGTCCACGCTGAAGATGCCGGACACGCGGTGTTGCCCCAGCGCGGGGGCGTCCAGGCTGGCGGGCCGGGGCAGGTAGCGGTTCATCTCGCTGATGACGGTGGCCAGCGGCACGTTATTGAATATGATCTTGCCGCGCTGCCACGCCGTCAGGTCCTGCACATTGACGGCGGCGACCTCGCTTAACGTGCTGCCCGGGTAGGCAACGGCTTGCTGGCCGGCGCTCAGCCGGCGTTCGTGCCGGCGCCACCAGGACCCCGTCTGCAAACGCACGGACCCGGATTCCACGCTGACCTGCAAACGGTCGCTGTCGCGCCGCACATTGAACCGGGTGCCGGTCACGGTGACTTGCCCCAGCCCGCCGACCACCACGAACGGGCGCGACGTATCGTGCCGCACATCGAAAAATGCCTCGCCCTGTTCCAGTTCCACGCGCCGTTCCCTCGCGCCAAAACGGGCCGCCACGCGAGTGTCGCCGTTCAGGCTCAGCACCGAGCCGTCCGGCAAGGTGACCTCGCGCCGCTCATTCTTGCGCGTGGCGTAATTGACCAGCGTGTCGTTGCCGTCAAAGACGAACGGCGCCGCCACCAAGCCGGCCACCAGCGGCACCGCACAGGCCGCCGCCACGCGCAGGCCAAAGCGCCGCCGCGACATCGCAGGCGGGCGGGCCGCCGTCAGCGAGGCGTCCATCAAGCCGCGCAGGCGCGCGTGCGGCAGCGACAGCACGGCGTCCCATTGGGCGCTCAGGCGGCGGTAATCGCGGTCGTTGTCGGGGCTGGCATCGCGCCAGGCCGAGAAGGCCTGCCGGTCCGCGGCAGTGACTTCGCCGGACTGCATGCGCGCAAACCAGTGGGCGGCGTCGGCGGGATGGTCCAGCGCGTCGCTGCCATCGCTGCCGCCGTCGTCATTGCGCGGCGGCATGTGCGGGTGCCTGGGGTCGCCGCCACCGTGGCCGGGGTTCGGGTAGCCGGTTTCAGAGTGGGGCATGGTGTTGCAGCCGTTCGTTGATGTGACGCACCGAGCGCGTCATGTATTTTTCCACCATGCTGCGCGACAGGCCCATTTCTTGCGCGATCTCGGTATGCGTCCAGCCTTCCAGCCGGCATCGCAGATAGACGTGCCGGCACTTAGGGGGCAGGTCTTCCAGTGCGCGGGTAAGTTCGTCGGCCAGTTGCTGAAAGCGCACGCCGTCATCGGCGGGCGGCGTGGCGGGGTGGTCGCTGCGCGCCATGTCGTCCAGCGACGTGATCTCCAGCGTGCTGACATGCCGATGCTTGCTGACCAGCCGGTTCGAGGTGCCGCGCGACAGGTAGGCGCGGGGATCATAAATTGCCGCGACGTCGCCTTCAAGCATGCCCACCACGGTGTCGTGCATGGCGTCCTCGCCATCCTCGTGCCCCCGCCCGCGCCATTTGCCGATCATCTCCGCGTAATGGGCGAGCCAGTCTTTCCTGGCCTTGGGAGGGTGGGACATGAGAGAGAAACGCTAGGGTAAATGAAAAGTTATTGATTCTAATATGCATTTGCGTCTTTCGGTGAGCTGGCGTGATGGACGGCGCGTCAGCGTGGCTCGGGCTTGCGCAAAGGCGCTTGGTGCAGCGCCACGATCTCGGCATTGCCTTGCACCACGGCGGGGTAGCGCACGCGCACCAGCGGGTCGTGGCCGGGGGGCGCACACAATGCCTCCCCCCTTATCGCCCCTTCATCGACACCGGCACGCCCCACACCGGGTCTTCCATGCCTTGCTTGCCCAGCGGCGTGATCTGCATGGCTTGCAAGGTGGAAAGCAGTTGCCGGTGCGCGTCGCTGACGTTGGTGCGCTGCGCGATGAGCTTTTGCGCGAAGTCCATCGGTGCGGGGCGCGTGTAGACGGTGAAGTCTTCCAGCGGGCATTCGGTCATCTTGGGGTCGACCGCGCGGCAGGCCGATTGCTTGTACTGGTAGCTGGGCGTCTTCATGTGCATGCGCTGGCTCAGCACGAACTGGCCGCCCTTGAGCGTAAAGCTGGCCAGCGCCAGCTTCGGCGGCACGCGCGATTGCACCTTGATCGCCGGGATGTCGCGCCAGGCCGTCTCTTCGTAATAGCCGGCGCGCGAGCCTTGCGTGGTTTCGGTGTACTGCTCTTCGCCCCAGGCGACGCAGGCGCCCGTGCCCCGATGCACCGCCGTGCAGACGGTGCGCGTCTTGAGCTGCGAGCCCGTGGTGCCCTCATGCCAGTTGGTCTCTTTATAGAACTCGCGGTAGAGCTCCGGCGACAGATACGCGGTGCCGTTGGCGCCTCGGCCCGAGCCCACCGGGCCGCTACGCGCGCCCACCTGGTCCAGCAAGGCGTTCAGCTTGTAGTCGTCGCCACCGGTCAGCAGGTATTTGCCCGGCGGCAGGATGTGCACTTCAAACGCCTTGAACAGATAGGTGGCCTTCTCGTCACGTTGCAGCGAGTTGTTCTGAAACTTGCGGCCGAAGGTGATCTTCGGCTGTTGCTCGTGCATCCAGACCGTGTTGCCGGTCCACTTCGTCATGGACATTGCATCCTTGAGCGTGGCGTGCGGCATCACGTCGGCCACCAGCACCACCGCCATGTCCGCCTTGAGCGCTTCGTCAATCAGGTCCAGCAACTGCGCGTAGCGCGGGTCGTCCATCGTGCCTTCGCCCTTTGAATCCGGCAGGGTGATGCACCCGGACAAGGCAAGCGGCAGGGCCAGGGTCAAGGTCAGCGTCAGGGCGGAAAGGGCAACTCGCGGTCGCGGCAGCGTCATGGGGGGCGGTCCTTGGAGGGGCTGGGTCGGTTCAATGACCGCGCATCCTACTGGCTTGGCTAAACGCCGCAAGCGTTGGGTGACCGCTGAAACATGGCGCGCGTCCGCGCACGCAAGGGGCGACGCGGTCGGCAAGCGTGGCCGGGGTGGCATCGTTGCCGCGCGGGCCCACGGCGGACGCGGCTTGTGACCCGTCCGCGGCGGTGGCGGCGTCAAGCCACGTCGTAGAACCGCGTCGGGCGCGTTCGTAAATTATTGTTGCGACTGTTTCTTGCACGCCGGAAATCGGCGGCGCTTGGCATCGTCGGCGGTCTCGGCCCGTGCGACTCCCGCCGTCAAGGCAAGGGCGGCAAAAAGGATAACGGCGTGATCGGCCGTGAAACGGTCCATCAGCAGCCCGAAGATCGACGCGCCCGCCGTCTGGCCGATGGCCAGCGCCAGAAACGCAATCATCACGCCGGTGGCGGGGCGTTCGGGCAGGGCCGACACGCCCCATAGCAGATAGACGCCGGTGATCGTGATGTAGGCCATGCCGAACAGCGCGCCGCCCAACAGCGCCAAGGGCGCGGACGTGCCGTCGATGCCGACCAGCAACACGCTTGCGGCCATGGCCGTCAGGAACACTCGGTGCACGCGGTCAATGCCGAACCGTGCGATCCAGTGCCCCGCGCCCGCGCCCACAATGCCGGCAGCGCCGATGGCGGTCCACAGCAGGCCCGCGCCGGTGCCGCTCCAGTTCAAGCGCAGGCCGACCAGCTGCCCTCCGAAAGACCAGATCGCGGTGCTGGCCGCGCCCGTCAGGAAGGCCGCCGCGATCAAGCGCCGCAGGGCGCCACTTAACATCGGGATGCCGTTGCCGGCGGTGGTGGCGCCGGTGGTAGCAGTGCCGGTGGTGGTAGCGCCGGTGGTAGCAGCGCCGGTGGTGGTAACGCCGGTGGTGGTGACGCCAGTGGTGCTAGCGCCAGTGGCAGTAGCGCCAACAGCAGTAGCGCCGGCAGTAGCGCCGGCGGTTGCGCCCGGCGTGCGCCGGGGCAGGATGAACGCCACGGCAAACGCCAACCCGAAAGCCACGGCGGCAAAGCCCGCGAAGGCCACGCGCCACTGCTCGCCCATCATCAGCGCGACGGGGCCGGACAAGGCCACGCCCGCGCCGGTGCCCGCGTTGATGAAGGCGTTGGTGGCGTTCTGGCGGCCAGGCGGAACGCCCGCCGCAACCGCCGCCGCCAGCGCGGGCGATACCAAACCCGTGCTGGATCCGGCCAGCATGACGGCGCCCGCCAGCCAAGGCGCCGTGGGCGCCGCCGCGATACCGGCCATGCCCGCGGCCGCAATCAGGGCCGCGCCGATGGCGACAAAGCGGGGGCCGAGGCGCTCGGTCAGCCAGGCCGACAGGATGACGGCCACGCAGTAAGTCAGAAACGCCGCGCCCGACATCAAGCCGCTCAGGGTCGAAGACAGGCTAAGTTCCGCGTCGATCCGAGGCAGGAAGAGCCCGAAGGCAAACCGCGCGAAGCCGTAGCAGGCGGCGATCAGCGCAAAGCCCGTGATGCCCAGATAGCGGCTGGGGTTGATGGCCATGTCGTCGACGCCCGGACTTGACGCGGTTGTCACCGGACCCTACTGCACGGGGTCAAGCGCGATGATGCTGCCGCCCTCGGCCCGCAGGCGCGACAGGTAGGTACCGTGATCGACCACCTGAAAGGGAAATAGCAGCCCCGGCGGCGTGGGCGGATTGCCGTCCAGGCCGGCCAGCCGCTCAAGAATCATGCTGACGCCCAGCGCCGTCAGATGGGCCGCGCCGCGCGGGTGGAACACCGCATGACGGGTCCGTAGCGCACGGCCGTCATGGCCTTTGCCCGCGAGCTCAATGATGATCTCGGTCGATTTCGGTTCACCGCGCCGCCGCGATGAACTGACGCCGGTTGCGATATTGAACTGCACGTTGGGCGCCCCGGTTGCCGTGGCCAGACCCGCCACATCGATGGACGAGAAGCCGTGGGCTTGCATCACCGTGCCGTCGATGGCGCTAAACTCGGCCCGGGCGTCTTCTTTGCCACGCCAGACGTAGCGGCCATCGCGCAGCGTCAAGGCGGCCGGCATCATGCGGTTCAGGCGCTCGAAATCCTCGGCCACGGCAGGGCCACCGCCGTCCTGCTCGTCGACAAGGGCGCCGATCTTGATGTCGTGCAATTGCGCAAAGGCGCGCGCGCAATCGAACGTGGCGATGGTGGTGGCGCCCACCAGCCATTCATAGCCCAGCACGATGGCACAGGTGCCGGGCGACTGCATGTACGCAGCCACTTCGGGCGCAATCTCATAGACACCGGAAGAAATTCCCAGGTGGGGCGCACCGCGACGCTGCGCAAAGCGCAGGCCGGCCAATCGATCATCGGCGTAAAAGACGGCCACGGCCGCTACCGGCCGCTCGCCCAGCCCCAGATCGTTGGCGCGCGGGTCAATCACCACGCCTTCGGCGTTGCCCAGCTCGGCCGCCGCGTCGGCACTTTTTGCCGCATCGCGCCCGCCGATCAGCAACGGGACATCGGGGTAAACGGCCCGCAAAGCACGGGCGCTCAAGCGGCCGATGGAACCGGTGCCTCCCATCAGCAAGACAGCGTTTGTCGTCATATCAGCATTCCTCGGCACGTTGTCCCGGGCCGGAATGGCCCCGGCGCCAGGCAGGGCAACTTATGCCGTCCTGGCGCCGGTTCGGGGCGCCGCCGCGATCAGCTTGCGGTGGCGGGCGCGGGCGTATTCAGCAACTGCTGTTCCCACAGATATGCGATGCCGCTGCCGGCCGCGTGTTGGACCAGTACATTGGTCAGCGCTTCGGCGGTGCCCAGGCGCGCCCAGTCGCGCTGCCATTCGGCGGCCACCGCCAGCCACGTCATCAAGTTGACGCCGGCCGCCGCCATGCGCTGAAGCGCCACTTCGTGCGCTTCGACCGACACGCCGCCGGACGCGTCGGTTACCACCGTCACATCCCAGCCCTCGCCCGCCGCCTGGATCGCCGGCATCGCCACGCAGACCTCGGTCCACAAGCCGGCAATGATCAGCTGCTTGCGGCCCGTGGCCTTGGCCGCTTCGACGACCTTCTTGTCTTCCCACGTGTTGATGAGCGTGCGGTCGATGACCTCTTGCCCGGGGAACACATCGGTGATCTGCGAAAAGATGCGGCCGCCCCGGTCAGCAATCACGCTGGTCAGGATGGTGGGCACGTTGAACGCCTTGGCGGCCTTCGCCAACGCCGTTGAATTGTTGACCACCATGTGCGGGTCGTGGCTGTTCAGATTGGTCAGCTGGTAGGGCTGGTGGTCGATCAGAACCAATAACGAGTCTTCAGGACGGAGTAGCGAATCGAGGCCATTACGAAATTTCATTGGTGATCCCTGGCTTGCTGTGGTTGGAGGGGGTGCTCTGCAACATGCAGTGCCGGGTGGCGGACGCGGGTAGCGCCGTCCCCGGAATGGGCATTATGTTTTTGTGGCTCGGGATGCGGTAGTGACGTTGCGCGATGAGCTGTGTCGCGCGTTGCGGAACACCGGCGCGCGGCGTCTTCCATCGCGACAGTTGGGGCTGTCGGTGCGGGATTGCGTAGTGCTATCCTGCGGCGAACTGCGTCGCAAAACGGGGGCAACGCCAAGTGGATATCGAAGAGCTACAGACTTTTATCGAGGTGGCCGACGCGGGCGGCGTGTCGCCGGCCGCGCTTCGGATGGGCGTGTCCAAGTCCATCGTCAGCCGTCGCCTGCTGCGCCTGGAAGAAGAGCTTGGCGTGCAGTTGCTGGCACGCTCGACACGCGGCGCGGCGCTGACGGAAGCGGGCGCCACGTTCCGTGACCATGCGGCACGCGCCTGCGCCGAAATAGACCTGGCGCGCGAAAGCATCGTGCCCGCCGGCGAGCTGCGCGGCCGCCTGCGCGTGGCCGTGCCCGTGTCGTTCGGCCTGACGCACTTTGCGCCGGTGGTCGCGGAAATGGCGCGGCGCCATCCCAAGCTGCACGTGCAGACCTGCTACAGCGACCGCTTTGTCGACCTTATCGCCGAAGGCTACGACTGCGCGATCCGCGTCGGTTATCTGCAAGACTCCAACCTGGTCGCCAGACGCGTCGGCCCCATCCTGGGCAAGCTGCTTGCCAGCCCCGACTACATCAAGACGCATGGCGCGCCGGAAACGCCTGCCGAACTCGGCGCCCATCAAGCGCTGATGCAGGGCACCGAGGCGTGGCAGTTCATGGACGGCGACAAGATCATCACGGTGCGTCCGCAAGGGCGCTTCAAGGCCGACAACGGCGCGGCCCTGGTTACGGCGGCCGCGGCCGGCCTGGGCCTTGCGTACCTGCCCGATTGCCTGACGCATGACTACGTGGTGGCGGGCGCGCTGGTGCCCGTCATGCCCCGCTACCCGCCGCCGCCCGCGGGCGCCTACGTGATCCGGCCGCCCGGTCAGCATCCCGCACGCAAGATCCGGGTCCTGACGGAATTGCTGATCGAACACTTTGGCAGCTCGCCACATTTTGCGGGCACGGTTTCGGCGTAAGCGGCCTGCGGCCCGGTGGCCCGGTGGCCCCGCGGCCCGTTGGCGCGTTCGCCCGTACGCGCGTTCGCCCAACGTTCAGTCCGCCGCGCGTGCCATTTGCAAATGCTGCGTAATTTCTTCCGCCGGCACTGCCTTCGAAAACAGAAAGCCTTGCAGCTCGTCGCAGCCGGCAGCGCGTAGAAAATCGCGTTGCGCCGCCGTCTCGACGCCTTCGGCGTTGACCGTCAGCCCCATCGAGCGGCCCAGCGTCACAACGGCATTGACGATGGCGGTGGAGTCCGCGCCTTCGCCGATATTGGCCACAAAGCTGCGATCGATCTTGATTTTGTCCACGGCGAATTTCTGCAAATAGCTCAGGCTGGAATAACCGGTGCCAAAGTCATCCAGCGCGATCCGGAAGCCCACCGCGCGCAACTGGCCGATGGCGTTTTGCACGCGCCCGTCGTCCTCGATGAACACGCCTTCGGTGACCTCCAGTTCGATCTGCGTCGGGCTGACGCCCGCCGAAGTCACCAGGTCGATAACGCGGGCGGCGAAACCGGTGCTGCGAAACTGCACCGGGGAAAGGTTCACTGCGATGGACAGGCCCGGCCATTGCAACGCGGCGCGGCACGCTTCGCGCAGCACCCAATCGCCCAGTTCCACGATCAGCCCGGTCGACTCGGCAACCGCCACGAAAATCTGTGGGGGCACCGCGCCTTGGGTCGGGTGATGCCAACGGATCAGCGCCTCGACGCCCACCAGCTGATGCGTTCCGCTGTCGATCTGCGGCTGGAAATACACGCTTAGCTGCCCGCCGTCGGCCAGCGCGGCGCGCAGGTCCGCTTCCATCAACGCCTTGGCCTTCAGCGTCTCGTCCATTTCCGGTTCGAAGAAGCAATACTGATTTCTGCCTGATTCTTTGGCGCGGTACAGCGCGATATCGGCTTTGCGCATCAATTCACTGCGCGTCGTTGCATCGCGGGGTGCCATGGCAATGCCGATGCTGGCGCCGACAAAAGCGCGACCGCCCAGCAGCTCGAACGGGGCGCGCACTTCGGCCAGGATGCGCCGGGTCAACACGTTGGCGGACGCTTCGGAGGTGTTCTGCGCAAGCACCGCGAACTCGTCTCCTCCCAGGCGTGCAATCACATCGTCCGGCCCCAGGATGGCTTTGACGCGTCGCGCGAATTCCTGGATCAGCGCGTCGCCGGCGGCGTGCCCCCAGGTGTCGTTAACCTGCTTGAAGTGATCCAGGTCCAGCAGCAGCACCGCACAGCTGGAATCGGGTTGTCTGCGCACCAGCGCCTGGTCGACAAAGGTGGCGAAGTAGGCGCGGTTGGCAAGCCCGGTCAGCACGTCATGAAAGGCCAGGTGCTGGGCGTGCGCTTCGCTGGCTTTCAGCTCTACGTGCGCCGCGCGCAGCGCGCTCAGATGCGATTGCTGGTCGCGCAATAAGCGGTACGTGCGCAGCGCCAGGAACGCCACAATAACCAGGGCGGCACCGATCATGGAGACGAAGGCGGGCAGCATCGCCCGCCATAATTCCGAGCCGGGAAGGTCGGGCCGCCACATCAGATAGCCGATAGGCGCGCCGTCCGATGAGGTCAACGCCAGCTCGCGTTCCCCGTCATCGTCATGGTGGACGCGTTCAGGATGATAGTGCAGCCCTTCAACCAGATTGCCGCGCGAGAACGCATACAGAAAATCACCATCGATATACCGGACACTGACAAGCAGATTGTGCGGAGCGGCTCCCGGCGTGGCGGGCCGCATCTGAAAGTGGTCGATATGCATGGCGCTGACGACGGCGGGCCGATCCTGCACGATGGCAAGATCCGTGGCGTGCACGGCGGACGGGGTCGTGCGCAAGGTGGCCTCGGTAGCCGGCGCCTGGCCTGGCAAGCGTTCATGGTCGTTGTTGGGCCGGCTGATGCGACCGCGCGCCAAGTCGACGAATCTTTTGATGGCGGCCTGGTACGACAGGTACATCGAGGGCGAGGCCGCCTGGCCGTTCACGCTGGCGTAGACGGGGGCATCGTCCGGACCCAGTATGAAAATAACGTCCTGGTTGAACAGCCGGTGCAGCAAGGTGCCCACGTTCTCGTCCAGCCAGGCCTGGTCGGGCTTGGGCTTGGCAAGTTCATCCAGCAGCATGTCCCACAGCGCCACCCCTTCTTGTGCCTGCGACACGTCGTCCAGCACATTGCTGACGGCCTGGGCCAGCTCGCGGCGTTGCCGTTCGGCCGACATGTCGTCGCTTTTTTCCACTGAAAGATGCAGGGAAAACACCATGGCCGCCAGGAACAGCCCGAAGGCCGCCAGCAGCAGGACAAGAAGCCCCCCGGCAAATTGCGGAAGTCGCTCGACGCTTGTTTTCATGCCCGTGTCTCCGGGAAGGGCTGGCGCCTCGTCAACAAGAAATAGAAAAGGGCCGGCACTGACGCGCCGGCCCTGACTTCATTTACCCAGATGCTTGCGAACCGCGGCGGCTGATGCGCCCACCGCCTGCACCGCCTCGCGCAGCTGCGCTTCGGTGACCCCAAGCGCCTGCGTCCAGTAGCGCAGTTCGTGGGCTTCGTTCACATTGATGCGGGACCGGTCTTGGGGTCCTCGATCCTTCAGGTCGTCGGCCATGATGTCTCCTCTGTTGGAAGAAACACCTATCCAGCAAGCCGCGTTCCCGATGCGCAGCTTGCGGCCGAGGCTTGCCGGAGGTCAGCCCGGTCCGTCGCTGGCGGCGGCCAGCAGCGGCACCACGATGTCGCTGATTGGCGTGGCAATGCCATGCGCGCGTGCGCGGCGCGCGATGACGCCGTTGCGGATATCCCATTCCAGCGGCCGGCCCGCCTGGCGGTCCGCCAGAATGGACGTGCCCATGTCGGCCGGAGCGGCCTGGAACTTTGCAAGAATCTCTTCTGGGGTCTCCTCGCCTAGCTGCGCGCCCTCTGCGCGGGCCACGGCCAGGCATTCCTGTAGATAAGCGATGGCAAGCGTGGCGATGTCGGGCCGCGCGAACATGCCGGCGCGGCGGTGGGTAAGTGCCATCAGGCCCGCCACCGCGTTCTGCAACAGCTTGCGCCAGGCCAGCGTCTGGAAGTTGGCGGTGACGTCCACCGCGCACAGCGTGCCGCGCAGCGCCTCGGCCACCACGTGCGCCGCCTGCGTGTCCGGCAAGCTAAGGCGCGCCTCGCCACGCAAGCGCACCGAGCCGTCCGGCTGCCCCTGCGCGGGAAACCACACCACGGCGGGAATGATGCGAGCGCCAGGAGAGTCCGAGGTGTTTGGAGACGTCGGGGCGTGCCGGGCAACCTGCTCCATTTGTTCGACCCCGTTCTGCAAGACGCACACGACGGTGTCCGGGCCGCACAACGCCGCCAGCCAATCTGCCGCGGCCTCGGTCTGGGTTGCCTTGACGGCAAGAAAAACGATATCGACGGTGCCACCCATCTGGCCGGGATCGTTGCGCACCGGTCCCGGAACCGTGATGCGGCGCTCGCCGTCCTCAAGAATCAGTTCACTGCGCGGCGTGCGCCCGCACAGCAAGGGCGTACGCCCGGCCTGGTGCAAGGCCGCCGCCACCGTGGTGCCGATGGCGCCGGGTCCGACGATGGCGACGGTTGCTGCATCTGTTGCGGTACTCATGGAATGGGGTTCCTTGAAAAGCACGGTGGAGGGCGGGGGCGCGGATCGCGCCCGGACCGTGTGTCGTGCCTGGCGGTCGCGTTCGGGTTGGCCCGACGGGCACGGTTCGACCGCTATTACAACATCCCGGGCCCAGGCGACCTTCCGAAAAGATCGGCAGCAAAGACGATCAACTCCTAGGAAATCGTCGCCACTGCGTAACCGCGCTCGGCTCAAATCCGGTCATTCCTACCCAACGGAGACCGTCGAAAAATGAGAGCCCAGCATCCCGCCATTTCCACGCTGACGCGCCCGTCAGCGAATCGGGCGCTACGCGTCCACCTGACGCACGACCCGCACAACCGGAGCCGCCGGCACCGCGACTTCCGCGCTGCTGCATGGATGCGTCTGGCCGCCACCGCAATGCTGTCGTTGGCGCTGACTGCATGCGGCGGCAGTGACGACGACACGGATGCGAGCGCGCCCCAGCCGGAAACACCCGCCACGCCACAGCCGCCTGCCGCATCCGCCAGCCGCCATGCGCTGGTGATCGACGTGGACAGCGCCGTTTACCGCGCGGTGCAAAGCGGCATTGCTGCCGGCACGCTTCCGAACCTGGCGCGGCTGCAGGTGCAGTTGGCCTACAACGGCGGCGTCGCGGGCACCCCGAGCCAGCAGCCCACGTTGGACATGCCGGGCTGGGCCACCTTGTTGACCGGCACGTGGGCGAATAGGCATGGCGTGATCTCAAGCGCGCCCGTGCAAGCCTTGCGTGCCCCCACGCTATTCCAACAATCCAAGGCCGCGAACACGGGGCTGAACGGCGCGGCCGTGGCATCGCCCGAATTAGCGCAATTGCTGGTGGCCGACCACGACGCCGGCTACCTGGACACCATGGCCGACTGTTCGGACCAGGCCGCCACTATGGATTGCGTGTCGGATCATGCCGTGCAGATGATCGGCGGCGGCTATCGCACGGTGGTCGCGCAATTTCGGTCCGCCAAGGACGCTGCGCTGGACTACGGCCTGGGCTCGCCCCAATACACGGCCACGCTGGCCAAACTGGATCGCGCCGTCGGCGCCATGCTGGACGAGACCGGCAAGCTTGCGGACCGCCAGTGGCTGATCGTCGTGACGGGCAACCACGGCCTTAGCGACAACAGCCAGGACGACGGACTGCCGCTGCTGCCGGAATCGGCCACCTTCATCGGCTTGAACCAAGCCACGAACAACGGCGGCCTGGGCATCGGCGCGCCGTTGCCTGCCACGCTGGACGATCTGTATGGCTATGCCGGCATGGCCGATGTGGCGCCGACGGTCTTGGCATACCTGAACGCGTTGCCGCAGGCCACGCAGTACACGTTTGATGGCGGCAGCCTGCTGGGGCCGCAACCGGTGTCGCGTCTGGCGGCGGCGGTTGCCGACAACAACTCGTCTTCCGTCAACGTGGTGTTGACGTGGACGGCGCCGCCAGACCGCCCCATCGACGTGCTGCGTGACGGCCGCGTCATTGCCTCCCGCCTGCCCGCGGGCACCACGACTTACACCGACAACCAGCTGACAGCGGACCTGTCCGCGCGCGGCACCTATCAGTTCACCTACACCGTGCAGGCAGGCGAAGGCGACAGCGCGGCATCGCGCAGCATCGTCAGCCCGCCGTTGTCGTACACGCCGCCGGTGCCGCTGGCTGACACGCTGCGCAACGGCCTGGTGTCCTATTACCCGTTCAGCGCGACGCTGCCGCCCGTGGACGCGCAGGGCAACAGCACGATGGGCCCCGCCTCAAGCGACCTGCCCGCGTCGGCCGGCCTGGTCGTGCCCGGCCCGTTCGCGGGCACCAACGGTTTGCTGGTGGACACCAACTTCGTTACCACCGCCGGGTTGGAAGGGTATCGCCTGACGCCCGCCAATGGCTTCGATGTGTCCAAGGGCACGGCGCCGCAGTTCACCATCGGCTTCTGGTTCAAGGCGCCGGAATGCGTGTCGCGCAGCAACGTGACGATCCTGTCCAACAAGAACTACGTCAGCGGCGGCAACGCCGGCGTGGCGATCGGCATGTTCTCCAGTTCGGGCAGCCAGTGCGGCATCGCGTTCAACATCGGCTCGGGCGGCGGCGTGCGCGCGGACGGTCCGACCAGCCCGTACACGCAGATCACCGTGGGGCGCTGGAACTACATCGCGTTTTCGGTGGACGGCGTTGCCAAAACCATGAACATGGTGGTGTTCGATTCCGTCACGGGCATGACCAACCGCGTGGCCACGGGCAAATCGACGGGGTCGGTCGATATGTCCAAGCTGTCTCCGTACCCGCAATGGGGCATCGGCGAAGACGGCACCGGCGCCTATCTGATGAACAAGTGCGGCGCCACGCCGCCGTACACGGTGGGGCTGTGCACCACCGCGCCTGCGTACCAGCAGGTGTTTGGCGATCTGGCCATGTGGAACCGCGTGCTGACCGACAGCGAACTGCAATCCATCTTCCTGTCGAACAAGCCGCTGTCCACGCTGCCGGCCCAGTAAGGAGAAAACGATGACGACTTCTTCCCTGGCAGGCAAGTGGCGTGTATCGGCCATCAGCCGCGTGTTGGTGGCAATGATGGCGTGCACATTGGTCGCCGGTTGCGGTGGTGACGACGATTCGGATGGCGATGCGCCGGCCCCGGTTGCGCAAGCGGGCGAGGGTTCGGCGACGCAGGCGCCGATCGTGGCGCCGCCTTCGGCCGGCGCCTGCCCGGACGGCGGCGCCCAGACGGCGCAGCCCCCGGCCCTGAACTCGACGCTGGACTGCGCGCCTTGAGTCCACGGCGGTGCCGCGTGCGCGCCGCCGCCCCTCATCTATCGAACGGAACCCGATCACCATGACCCTCATGAATCGCCGCAATTTCTTGCGCGCCGCCGCGGCCACTGCCGCGCTTGGGCCCTTTCCGCCCGCCATCCAGCGCGCACTGGCCATTCCGGCCAACAACGCCACCGGCACGATCAACGACGTTGAACACGTCATCATCCTGATGCAGGAGAACCGGTCCTTTGACCACTACTACGGCACGATGCCCGGCGTCAGGGGCTTTAGCGACCGCTTCACGATACCCATGGCGTCGGGCCAGCCGGTCTGGATTCAGCAAGGCACCTCGGGAACCGTTCAGCCCTATTACCTGGACGCCACCAAGGGCAACGCGCTGCGCGTGGGCGGTGCGCACAATTGGGCCGACCAGCAAGCGGCCTGGGATGGCGGCCGCATGGCCGCGTGGCCGCGTGCAAAAAACACCAAGGTCGCGATGGGCTATCTGCAGCAATCCGACCTGGCGTTTCATTGGTCGCTGGCCAATGCCTTCACGGTATGCGATGCCTATCACACGGCGATCAACACGGGCACCTTCACAAACCGCATGTTCCTGTGGAGCGGCACCAACGGCGCCAACGTGACCGATCACGCCTGCGTGACCAACGCGAACTGGGGAGGCCTGGGCCCGTCGCAAGACGGGCTGGACTGGATGACCTACCCCGAACGCCTACAAGCCGCCGGCGTCAGCTGGAAGGTCTACAACACGCCCGGCAACAACAGCAACAACAACCAGCTGGTAGCGTTTGCCGCGTATCGGGCCGTCAACGAGCGGCTGGCCGCCGTGGGCTCGCCGTCCGCGCCCTACACGCCTTCCATGGAAGCGATGTCGCCCTTGTACAAGGGCTATGGCAACACGATGCCCGATGGCGGTTACCTGCAAGCGATCGCCGACGACATCGCCATGGGCACGCTGCCGCAGGTGAGCTGGATCGTGGCGCCCGGCCCCTACAGCGAACATCCCAGCATGTCGGTGCCGGGGCAGGGCGCCTGGTTTGTAGAGAAGCTGCTGGAAACGTTGACCGCCAACCCCGACGTCTGGAGCAAGACGGTTCTGATCTTGAACTACGACGAGAATGATTGCTTCTTTGACCACATGCCGCCGCCCGCGCCGCCCTGGCGCGATGCCGACGGGGCGCAGTCGGGCAAGTCAACCGTGGACATCGAAAAGGAGTACTACACGATGCCCGCGCCGCCGGGAGACACCAGTAAGGTCACGCCCGACGGCAGGCCGTTTGGCGCCGGGCCGCGCCTGCCCACGCTGGTGATATCGCCTTGGAGCGTGGGCGGATGGGTTAACTCGCAGCAGTTCGATCACACCTCGGTCCTGCGGTTTCTGGAGCAACGCTTCGGCGTGGCTGAGCCGAACATCAGCGCGTGGCGCCGTGCGGTCTTTGGCGACATGATGTCCTGCTTCAACTTCAAGGACCCCAACACTGCCAAGCCCATGCTGACCCCGGCGCCGACGCGTGCCGAGGCCGACGCCACGCTGGCCCAGCAAGTCGGCTCGGGCACCGTGCCCGTGCCGGACGTGGGCACGGTGCCCCTGCCCACGCAGGCGCGCCTGGTGCGCCCGTCGCGCGCACTGCCCTATCACCTGCACACCAGCGCCAACGTGGATGCAAGCGCCGGGCAGGTCTGGCTGACGTTCAGCAACACTGGCGCGCAGGGCACCGTGTTTCACGTGTACGACGAGCTGAACCTGGCCCGATATCCACGGCGTTACACCGTGGAAGGCCGCAAGATGATCTCGGACTCCTGGCAGGCGACGGCCGACAATGCGGGCCGCTACAGCCTGTGGGTGCTGGGGCCCAATGGCTACCACCGGGGCTTCAAGGGCGACATCAGCGCATTGGCCGGTGGACCGAACCCCGAGGTGCGCGTGTGTTACGACGAGCGTGGCCGCGCCGTGTCGCTCACCATCATGAACATGGGCACCGTGCCCGCCACGGTAACCGTACAGGCCAACGCGTATCGCACTGACGGGCCCTGGACGTACACCGTCGACCCGGGCATGCAGGTCGAGCCACGCTGGTCGGTAGAGGCAACGAACAATTGGTATGACTTCACCGTCACCATGGGCTCTGACTTCGAACGCCGCTTTGCCGGCCGCATGGAGACCGGCCAGGACAGCACCAGCGATCCAGCGATGGGGGTCGTGTAAGCGTCATGTACGTCCGGCATCATTGCGGCCAACCTAATCTTCAATGGCCTGCAGAGACCGCCATTCATGACGCTTAACCAGATACGCGCCTTCATCATGGTGGCCCAGCACGGCGGCTTCACGGCGGCCGCCCGTGTGCTGGGCATGAGCCACACCACGCTAAATTCCCAGATACAGATGATCGAGCGCGAGTACGGCACCGAACTGTTCCACCGCCGGGGCCGGCGCGTGGAACTGTCCGCGCTGGGGCTTGAAATGTTGCCGCTGGCGCGGCGCATGGTGTCGCTGGAAGCCGATATGCGGCTGATGCTTGACGATAGCGGCAAGCTGCGGCGCGGGGCGCTGAAGGTGGGCGCGGTGGGGCCCTACCACGTCACGGAGATGATCGAGGCCTATCATGCGGTCTATCCACGGATCTCGCTGTCAATCACGCTGGGCAACTCGGAAGTGGTGCTCGACGATCTGGACAAATACGTCTGCGACGTCGGGGTGGTAGCCAGCCGCTATCCCGAAGAGCGCTACTACATGCAGCCGTATGCTCGCTATCCGGTCATTGCTTTTGTGCGGATCGACCACCCCTTCGCCAAGCGCGAATCCATCCAGTTAAAGGAACTATCCGACCAGCCCTTGCTGATGCGCGAACCCGGCTCGACAACGCGCAAGGCGCTGGAAGATGCGCTGCGGCAGCACAACGTCCCGGTGGAAGTGGCCATGGAAATCGGCAGCCGCGAGGCGCTGCGCGAGGCGGTGGTGCGCGGACTGGGCGTGGGCACCGTCTCTGAATCCGAGTACGTGCCGGATCCGCGCCTGCGGCCCGTGCGTATTGAAGGCGACGTGGTCTCGACCCATATCCACGTGTGCTGCCTGCGCGAGCGTCGCGAGAGCCCGCTGATTGCGTCGTTCTTCGACGCGATACGGCATTGCGACGCCGCGCGCGCGGACGCGTACTGACGCAGGCGATGTTTCGTGGAAAAAAAAGGCGCCGACGGGAAGCATCCCGTCGGCGCCTGTTTACTCGTTCCGAGATTCAGGGCGTTTCGCCGCGCGCCAAGCGTTGCCTGATCTGTTCAATGACGGCGGGCAGATCGGCCACGCTGTCGATGGCGTAGTGCGCGCCGGCCTGTGTCAGGCGGCGGGCGGCATGCGCCACACGGGCCTGCACCTGGACGGGGTCGGCGGCGGCCAGTTCCGCTTGCGAGTAGCCCACTTCGTTGCCGGACAGCGTCAGGCCCACGCACCACATTCCGGCGTTGCGTCCTTCCTCGATGCCCGGCGCGGTGTCATCGACCTTGATGCAACGGCGCACGTCTTGCGCACCCAACGCCAGCACGTTGGCCAGCGCCATGAAGGGGCCGGGCCGACCACCCGCGGGCAGTTCGTCTCCGGCCACCACCCAGTCCGGCGCAATGCCGTCGGCCGCGGCATGCGGCAACAGCACGTCCAGTACCTGGCGTGGATAACCCGAGCATGACCCGATCTTGATGCCTTGTTCGCGCAGGGTCTTCAACGTCCGCACCGCGCCCGGAATCGGCTGCGAGTACGCGGCCACTTTTTCGATCTGCATCGGCATGAAGCGCTGATAGATCGCGTCGATGTCCGCGTCCGTTGACGCCCGGCCGAACGCTTGGATCCATTGCGCCTGGATGGACGGGTCGGCAAGCAGCGTACGGATGTGATCGCGCTTGGACAAGCCCATGGGGCCGCGCGCCTGCTCCAGCGTGATGTGCACGCCGAAGGTGGCGAATGCGTCGACAAAGATCTGCGTGGGCGCCAGCGAGCCGAAGTCCACCAGCGTGCCGGCCCAGTCAAAGATCACCGCTTCAATCGCGGGCAGGGGTTCGCCTTGGGGCGTGGAAACCTGATTCATGTTCAACAACCTGAGAAGGGAAGTAGTGCCGAAGTCGGCAAAAGGGGCATCGGCGCGGCTCATTGGGCGCCGACAAAATTGCGGCCGCGCGGCCCCAGCAGTGCATCGGCCACGCGCTTGTCCCACTGGTCCGGTGCAACGCCATACGCGGCGGGGTCCGTGCTGACGCCCAGGTCTTCAAGAAAAGCCGTCAACACCCGCGCGGCATGGTCGGCATCGCGCGCGTCGAACACGGACAGCAGCAGGGTGTCCAGTTCCGCGTCTTTGCCAAACGCCATCTGCATGACACGCGGCAGGCTGAACGAGCAGGCAATGCCGTGCGCGATGCCGTGATCCAGCGTCAGTCCGTACGACAACGAATGCGCCAACGCAGTCTTGGTATTGGAGAACGCCAGCCCGGCCAGGGTGGCGGCCACGGCAACGCGTGAGCGCAGCGCCTTGCTGGTCGGGTCTTGCATCAGCAGCGGCAGGGCGGAAAGCACCTGGCGCGCAGCGGACACGGCCAGGCTGGCCGAGACGGGATTGCGATGGACGTTCCATAGCGATTCCAGCGCATGCGACAGGGCGTCCAGGCCGCTTGCAAGCGTGGCGCCATACGGCAGGCTGAGCATCAGCGTGGGGTCGATCAGGGCCGCTTCCGGCCAGGTCCAGGGCAGATGCAAAGAGTATTTGCGGTTTTTCTGCTGGTCCCACAGAGTGGCCCACGGGGTGACTTCGCTGCCGGTGCCGGCCGTGGTCGGCAGCGCGATCAAGGCGCGCGCGCGGTCCGGCGGGCTAGTCATCGCCGCGTTGCCGGACAGGCAGTCCAGCAACTCATCGAAGGTGCCCGACGGCGTGCGCGTCAGCATGGCCTTGGCGCAGTCAATCACGCTGCCTCCGCCCAGCGCGATGATGCACTCCACCTCGGGGTACTCGCGCCACAGGCGTTCGTACATCGGGGCCAGCCAGGCGACGTCCGGGTTGGGATGCACATCGGTTTCGATGGCTACGAGCTGTTCGCCCAGCATGGCCTGGACCCGGTCGCAAAGGCCCAGCGCTCGCGCCTCGGGAAATGCAATCAGGATCGCGCGCCGCGAACCCAGCCGCTGGGGCAGGCGCTCCAGCGCGCCATCGCCCGCGTCGACGCCGACGGGATTATGAAAGTGCCACATGTCAGTCTCTGAAAATGATGGGGATTCAGCCACGCCCGTTCTCGCGGATCGCAACGCGCAGGCGGTTGGAAATCAGGTCAGCCACGATCACCATGACGGTGATGACGACAATGCAGGTTGCCGTTTCCTGGTACTTGAACAGCTTTAAGCTGCTGACCAGTTCAAAGCCCAATCCGCCGGCGCCTACCATGCCAAGCACGGTGGCGGAACGCAGGTTGACTTCAAAGCGGTACAGGATCACCGCGATCCATGCCGTGATCACCTGGGGCAGCACGCCGAACACGATCACCTGCAACGGCCGGGCGCCGGTGGAACGCAGCGCTTGCAGCGGGCCGTCGTCGATTTCCTCGATACTTTCGGCAAAGAACTTGCCCAGCATCCCTACGCCATGCACGGCCAGCGCCAGCACGCCGGGGAAGGGGCCCAGCCCCACCGCCGCGACGAATACCAGCGCCAATATCAATTCGTTGATACTGCGGATCACGTTCAGCATCTGCCGCGTGGCGCGATACAACCACGGGTTGACGTGCAGGTTGCGCGCGGCCAGGAACGACACGGGCAGGGCGCCCAGCACACCCAGCAAGGTGCCCCAGATGGCGATCTGCACCGTTTCGATGGCCGGGGCCGTCAGCGAATGCAGGATGCGCCAGTCGGGGGGAAAGGTCCGGCTCAGGAAGTCGGCAATTTGCGGAATGCCGGCAGCCAGCTCCGCGGCGCTCAGTTGCGCGCCTTGGGCGCTCCATTGCAGCGCCGCGATCGTCAGCGCCAAAGCCGCCATGACCCATGCCCAGCCCTTTACGCTGGTGGGCAAGGGCGCGACCCACAGGTATTTCTTGTCGTCCATCTCAGGCTCCTTTATGCGCGGCTTGCAGCGTTTCGGCGGAGAACGGCGCGTCGCCGGCGGCAGGGGCCGCGCCGCCGGCGGGTTCGGCACCGGGGTAGATGCGGGCAAGGTCGGCCTCCTGCATGGCGCCGGGCAGGCCGTCGTACACCACGCGGCCGTGCGCCAACCCCACGATGCGGTCGGCAAATTCCCTGGCGTAATCGACCTGGTGCAGGTTGCAGACGACGGTGATGCCTAGCTCACGCGTAGCGCAGTGCAGATACTGCATAACCAGCCGAGCGGTCTTCGGGTCCAGGCTGGCGACGGGTTCGTCGGCCAGAATCACGCGCGGCCGCTGTGCCAGCGCCCGGGCAATGCCGACGCGCTGGCGTTGGCCGCCCGACAGGGAATCGGTGCGGGCCTGCGCCTTGTGCGCCAAGTCCACACGCGCCAGGCATTCCCGCGCCAGCGCGACGTCGGCGCGGCTGAACAATTGCAGCACCGAAGTCAGCACTGGCACGGCGCCCAGCCGTCCGGTTAGCACATTGCGCAACACCGACAGGCGCGGCACCACGTCGTGGTGCTGGAAGATCATGGCCACCTGGCGCCGCAGCGCACGGGTGTCGCGGTCGGCCATGGCGTTGATACCCGCCACGGTCATCTCGCCCGCGTCCGCCTCGACCAGGCGGTTCATGCAGCGCAACAGCGTCGACTTGCCCGCGCCGGACTGTCCCAGTATCACCAGGAATTCGCCGGCGTCCGCTTGCAGATCCACGCCGCGCAGCACGTCGTTGGCGCCGTAGCGCTTGGTCAGGCCGCGCAGCGAAATCATTTCATGCTCCGCAGGTCCAGCTTGAGCACCTTGGCGGTGTCGCGAACCACGTTATAGGCGGCGTCGGTGGTGGGCTGGAATCCGTTGAGCATGCCTTGGTCGCCCCACGGCACGTCCTTGATATTGGCCAGTGCGCGCGCCACCTTTTCCTTGACGGCGGGGTCCAGGTCCTTGCGCCAGACCATGGGCGATTCCGGGATATCGCTGGACGTCCACACGACGCTCAACTCATCCTGGCGCAGCTGGCCTTTCGCGATGGCGCTGGCGTAGATGCGGTCGGCCACGGCGGCAGCGTCAACTTTCTTGTTGGCCACGGCCAGCAGGCTGGCATCGTGCGAGCCCGAGAACACCACGCGCGAGAACAACTTGGCGGGGTCATAACCGGCTTGCTCAAGCCCGGACTTGGGAAACAGATGGCCCGATGCGGAGCTGGGGTCGACAAACGCAAAGGTGTGGCCCTTCAGGCCTTCCACGCTATTGATACCGCTGTCCTTGCGCACCACGATCAAGCTCTTGTAGGCGCTTTTGCCGGACTTCTTGGTCACGGCTACCGAGAACGCCTCGACATCGGCGACCGACGCCGCCAGCACGTACGAGAACGGTCCCAGATACGCAACGTCCAGCTTCTTGGCGCGCAGCGCTTCGATGATGCCGTTGTAGTCGGTTGCCACGAACGGCTTCACTTTCATGCCGGTCTGTTGCTGCAACTGCTCGATCACTTGCTTGCTGGATTCGATCATCGCCTGCGAATCTTCGGCGGGAATCAGCCCGATGGTGAGTGTGTCTTGCGCTGCGTGGGCGCCCGTGGCGCCCAGGAGGCAAAGCGCGATCGCGGCGGTGGCGGCGGTGAAAGTACGGCGGGCGGTAATGCGAAGGGGGGCTTTCATGGCAAGCATCCTGGCGTGGTGGAAGGGAATGCCAGGAAGCTTAGGGATGTCACATGTCCTTCATATTATCGATTTAGCATCCGTTTCATCACTCATCCATAGATGGAACCTATATGTCGGTTGCCCGCCTGCGCGCCTTTCTGGCCGTCGCGCGTCACGGAAGTTTCAGCGCCGGAGCCCGCGCGCTGGGCTTGGCGCAACCCACCTTGACCACGCAGGTCCAGGCACTGGAAAAGCAGCATGGCGTGGAACTGTTCCATCGCCGTGGACGCGGCGCGCAGCTGACGCAGGTCGGGCTGGCGCTGCTGCCGGTGGCCCAGCAATTGGGCGCCTTGGAATTGGACGCCTTCAACCTGCTGCATGATGCGGGCAAGCTCAACACGGGCAAGCTGCGTATCGGCGCGGTAGGCCCGTTTCATGTGATTGAAATGGTGGACGCCTACCACCGTCTTTACCCCGGCGTGGACATGTCGATACGGGTCGGCAATTCCGCCGAGGTGCTGGCCGACCTGGAAAACTACGTGACCGACATCGCGGTACTGGCCGGCGCGCGCGACGAGCCGGGCCTGAGCGCGGAGCATTACGCCAGTCATGCCGTCATCCTGTTCGCGCCCGTGTCCCATCCCCTGGCGCGTTTCGACAGCGTGCCGCTGTCCGCCCTGCATGACGCACCCTTGCTGCAACGGGAAGCCGGGTCCACCACACGCGCCGCCCTGGAGGCCGTGCTGGAACAAGCCAATGTGCGGCCACGTCCGGTGATGGAGATCGGCAGCCGCGAAGCCCTGCGCGAAGCCGTGGCGCGCGGGCTGGGCCTGGGCACGGTATCAGAGGCCGAATTCATTCCCGACGCCCGCTTTCGCGCCATCCGCATAGAAGGGGACCCGGTGCGCACGGAGACCTATCTCTATTGCCTGAAAGAACGCCGCGAAAGCCGCCTGCTCAGTTCGTTTTTCGAGCAGGCGCTGGCGGTGCGGGACGGAGAGGGTTGAGTTTTTCAGGGAAGGGGGGGGCGGTGCGGCGGCTGCGACGGCACCCCTGCCCCTGAGCGCACGGAACAAGATTCGCTTTATGTGCGAACGCCTTGGCTTCGGTGTTGGCGCTGTCGGTGCGCCGAGCCGCCCACGCAGGTCATGTATCGACAGTGCCTGCGTCCCTCCGGAACAGCGTAGACGTGCTCTCCTTTATTGCGTGTGGACGGATTCAGGCAGGGCCATCGTGAAAGCCTCGCCCCTCCTGGGCGAGCTTGACGATGAGATTGGCCGGCTTCCAGTATTGGGAGCCGTGCACGGCTTCATACTTGCGCAGCCCCGCCAGAATGGCGGGCAGGCCGATCTGGTCCGCATAGCACAGCGGGCCGCCCCGATAGGCGGGAAAGCCGTAGCCTTTAAGCCAGACGACGTCGATGTCGGAGGCGCGTTCGACGATGTTCTCTTCCAGGATATAGGCGGCTTCGTTGATCATCGAGTACAGGCAGCGCTCCAGAATTTCCTCGTCGGAGATGTGCCGCGCTTGTCTGCCTGAGGCGGCGCGGTGTGCGGCGACCAGTGCTTCGGCAGCCGGTGATGGGGTGGCCTTGCGGTCGCTGTCATAGTCGTAGAAACCGCCCTGGGTCTTTTGGCCCAGCCGGCCCGCGGCGACCATGCGGTCCAGCATGTCGCACTCGCGCTCGCGCGGCGTCAGGCGTTGCAGGCGGCTCTGGCGATTGCGCCAGCCCACGTCCAACCCTGCCAGATCCGCCATGGCGAACGGCCCCATCGGAAGGCCGAAGTCGCGCAGCACACGGTCGATCTGAAAGAACGAGGCGCCTTCCTGGAGCAGGAAATAGCTTTCGCGCGTACGCTTGGCCAACATGCGGTTGCCGACGAATCCGTCGCAGGACCGCACCAGCACGGCGACCTTGCCCAGGCGGAGGCCCACGTCCATGACAGTGGCGCACACCTCGTCCGAGGTGACGGAGCCGCGCACGTTTTCCAGCAACTGCATGACGTTGGCCGGGCTGAAAAAGTGCATGCCGACCACGTCCTGGGGCCGCTGAGTGGCGCTCGCGATAGCGTCGATGTCCAGGAAAGAAGTGTTTGAGGCCAGGATGGCGCCGGGCTTGCAGACCCGATCGAGCGTCTTGAATATCTCGTGTTTAAGCCCGATTTCCTCGAACACCGCTTCAATGACCAGATCCACGTCGGCCAGATCCTCGAAGCGCGTGCTGCCCTGTATGCGGGCGAGTCGCTGTGCGACCTCATCTGCGCCGAGCCGGCCGCGCCGCGCGGAGTTGGCGTAGTTTTCTTTGATGCGCGCCACGCCCTGGCTGAGGCGCTCGGCGTCTTTCTCCAGCAGCACCACGGGTATGCCGGCGTTGGCGAAGCACATCGCAATGCCGCCGCCCATCGTGCCGGCACCTATCACCGCCGCCCGGTTGACGGACCTGGCCTTGGCCGCAAACGGGGGCTTGTGCAATTGACGTTCGGCCACGAAGGGATGGGGGTCGACGACTGGCGTGCTGGTGGTGGTGCTCATGATTGTGTCCGTGGTTTCAACGATTACAGGGTGGCGCGCGATCCGAGAATCGCCGTGACCTGGCTGGCCAACTGGCCGCCATTGCCGTGAGCCAGGGCCAGATCGACGCCGTCAACCTGTCTGGCGCCTGCGGAGCGCCGGATCTGGTGCACCGCTTCGATGGCCGCAAAAATGCCATACATGCCCGGGTGATTGCAGGACAGGCCGCCGCCGTTGGTGTTGACCGGCAGTGCGCCACCGGGCGCGGTCACGCCTGACGCCACGAACGCGCCGCCTTCGCCCTTGGCGCAGTAGCCCAGGTCCTCAAGAAACAGAATCGGGTTGATGGTGAATGCGTCATAGAGCTGCAGGACGTCGATGTCTTGCGGTGCGACGCGCGCCATCTCGAAGGCGCGTTGGCCGGATTGCACGGCACCGGTGACCGTGAGGTCTTCCATGCTTGAAATTTGGCGATGCGTGCTTGCCTCACCGACGCCCAGAACATAGGCCGGCGTGTTGGAAAATTCCGGCACGCGCTCCGCGGCGACCAGAATCATCGCTCCGCCGCCGTCCGTCACCAGGCAGCAGTCCCGCAGCGTGAGCGGGTCGGATATAGGCCGGGAATCCAGAACATCGGCGATGCTCAGGGGGCCGCGCTCGTGCGCGGCAGGATTGAGCTGCGCCCATTGGCGCGCGGCGACCGCGACGCTGGCCAGCTGCTCGCGCGTGGTTCCGTACTGGTGCATGTGGCGTGCGGTCGCCAAGGCGTAGCCACTGATGGGGTTGCGCGGCGAATACATCGCCTCCCAGGGGGCGGGTTCGGCCAGGGTGGTCAGCTTGCCGCCCGCCGACAGTTGGTTCGACCCATAGCAAATGCAGGCCACTTTGCACAACCCGGCTTGCAAGGCAAGCGTGGCCGACAACAGGTGGGCCAGAAATGAGGAGCCGCCGATGTTGGTGCCATCCATATAGGTCGGATGGATGCCGAGATACTCCGCCACGGACAGGGCGGGCATGAAATGCGTCAGGGTGGACGTGAACAAGCCGTCGATCTGGTTCACGCCGATGCCCGCATCGGCCGCCGCCGCCTGAACGGCGATGCCGAGTTGATCCAACGCCGAGAACCCGGGGCTGTTCCAGCCAGGCGTGGTGCCGACCCCGACAATTGCCGAGGCCCCTCTTGTACTAGTAGCCATCAAGTCATTCCAATTAACAGGCGTCGCGCGGTGAGTCCGCGCGCACAGACACCACACGCGGTCAGTCCGCGCGCACGAACACCACGCGCGGCACGCCAGAGGACTGGCGCCGCACTTCTGCACGGACTCGCATGCCGATCGTCACCGCAAGCGGATCCATGTCGACAACGGTACTCATCAGGCGCGGCCCTTCTTCAAGGTCCACCAGGACGACGCAGTAATTTCCACCCCGTTCGGGGCGTTGGCGCACCACAGTGGTCGAATAGATGGTGCCGCCGCCACTGGCCGCTTCCCAGCGCAGGCGTCCGCCGCCATAAGGGGAGATGGCCCGAGGATAGAAAACGGCGCGGCCGGTGGTTTCGCAGCGCTGAATCATGAACTGCCCTTGTTCGAGCATGCGCTGGAAGTACTGCTCCGGGCCGACTGCCTCGTCGCCCGCTGTGTGTGTGCTGTTAGAGGAATTCTGCACATTCGCCTCCCAAGATTCCTGGCCCCGGCCGGCCGGCAGGCGGACCGGGCATACACCCGTTGGGTGCATGACTTGTCTGCTGGCAATGCCACGACGCGGGAATGATCTTAGGGGGGCGATCCGTCTCGGGACAATTAACTAATTTTGACGAGGGTCATAGCGATTGAGCATAGCTGGGCCGTGGCCCGGTGCGTGCCGGGTGCCGCGCAGAGGGGCACGCGGAGGTGGCACGCGGAGGGTGTACGCAGAGGGATGTATTCAATCAGCCAGCCAGCGTACGCCGACGTGCTCGAACTGTTTGATGTAGGGCTCGAGCAGGCGGATCAGCTCGGCATGCAGCACATTGACGATGCGGGGGTTGCGGTTCAGCACGGCGGTGCCGATGATCACGGTGCGTTGCAGCGTGGGGCTGATGATGGGCGCGCCTTCGATGCGCTTTTCGGCCAGCATCGTCATGATGGGAATGACGGGCAGGATGGTGTAGCCGACCCCGCGTAACACCAGATCAAGAATGACCGCGGTGCTGTCCGACTCGGCAACCAGATTCAGGTTGACGCCAAGGATGGTGCAGGCGCGATCTATCACGTTGCGCAAGCTGCGCGCTTCCGGCACCACCATGGGCATTCTGGAGACGGCCTCGAGCGTCATCGGGGTGTCTTCGGATAATCCGGATCCCGGCAGGCCGAAGACGTAGATGGGTTCGGAATAAGCGGGCGAGGTCTGCAGAAGTTCGGATTGCAGATAGTCGCCCATCAGGCAGATATCAAGCTTGCCGCCCTCCAGCCCCTCTTGCAGGAAATCCGAAAAGCCGGTGGCGATGCGCACGCGCAGATTGGGATACTGCTGCTGCAACGCGATGACGAGCGGGCCGGCAAGCGGGGCCGCCAGGCCGGGCAGCATGCCGATGGACACCGTGCCAAGCAAATCCGATTTTGCAGCGCCGATGTCGGCCCGGGCTTCATTGAGCCCCTTAAGGGAAACCCGCACCTGATCGACAAACCGGCGGCCTGGCACCGTCAGCACCATTCCAAGCCGGTTGCGCTCGAAAAGCGCAGTGCCCAGTTCGTCTTCCAGTTGCTTGAGCTGCCGGGACAGGGCGGGCTGCACAACGTGCAGCAGTTCCGCCGCCTTGGTGAGGCTGCCGGTTTCCGCGATCGCCAAAACCGTTCTTAATTGTCTGAGTTCCATTTCCGCCTGCTTTTATCGAGACACATGCCGAACGGCTATAGGGGTCAGAGAAAAATGTGAATTGTGCGGCTGTGGCACGACTCCTACCATCCTCACCAAGTTAACGACAACCGCCGGATCAAGCCGGGCTGCGATTGCGCGTATCCGCTTGCATGTTAATGCCTATCGGCGCCTGCCCGCGGGCGCGCCTCGTCTGGCAGGAACATGCAAGGGCTAGGGGCAGCAGCCGAAGAACTTGAGCATAAGAGTTAGAGCAGAGACATAGGATCGCTATGAAAAGAGTGTTGGTTGCCAATCGTGGCGAAATCGCCGTGCGAGTCATTCGCGCGGTGCGCGACCTTGGGTTGGAAAGCGTCGCGGTGTATTCCCAGGACGATTCAAACTCCAGGCATCGAATTGTTGCGGATACCTCGGTTGCGCTGACCGGCTCCGGTCCGGCGGCTTATATCGATATCGACGCCATCATTGCCGTAGCCATGGCCGAGCATTGCGATGCCATCCATCCCGGGTATGGCTTCTTGAGTGAAAGGGCGGATTTTGCCCTGGCTTGCGATGCGGCGGGAATCACGTTCATCGGCCCGAATGCCGATCACCTCGCCCTGTTCGGAGACAAAGGCCGCGCGTTGCAACTGGCCCGCGAATGCGGCGTGCCCGTCATGCCCGCCACGCCAGGCGGTGCAAGCCTTGCGGACGTCGAACGGTTCTTCGACGAGCAGGGCGGGGTCGGGATCGTCATCAAGGCGGTTGGCGGAGGCGGCGGGCGCGGGATGCGCGTCGTCAAGTCCAAAGCCGATATCGCCGAGCGCTATGCCCGCTGCCGGTCGGAAGCCATGTCGGCCTTTGGTGTGGACGCGCTGTACGCGGAACGTCTGGTCAATCGCGCGCGTCATATCGAAGTGCAGATTGCCGGCGATGGGGCGTCGGTGGTCGCGCTTGGCGATCGGGATTGCACGCTACAGCGCCGCTTTCAGAAAGTGGTCGAGATCGCGCCCAGCCCGGTGCTAAGCGCCCCGCTGCGCGCCGCCATTCTTGCCGCGGCAAAGAAAATGGCGGCCAAGGTGGAGTACCGCAGCCTGGGTACCTTTGAATTCCTGGTCGAAGAGAACGAGCACGGGGTGCAGACGGACTTTGTGTTCATCGAAGCCAATCCCCGGTTGCAGGTCGAACATACGATTACCGAGCAGGTCACTGGTGTGGATCTGGTGGCCTTGCAGATCGGGGTCGCGCAGGGTAAGCGCCTGGCCGAACTGGGCGTGGATCCGACCAACCCGCCGGGGCTGAACGGTTACGCCATCCAGGTGCGCATCAATGCAGAATCGACCGATGCCACGGGCATGGCACGCCCGGCACACGGCAGGCTGGAGCGTTTTGAGCCGCCCGCCGGCCCCGAAGTGCGCGTCGACACCCATGCCTACAGCGGGTACTCGCCCGCCCCGGCGTTCGACACGCTGCTGGCCAAGCTGATCGTATTCAGCGGCAGCGACGATTTCTCGGGCGTGGTGCGGCGGTTGCGCCGCTGCCTGGCCGAGTTCCGCATTGCCGGTGTCGCGACGAATATCCATCTTTTGCAGGCGCTGGTGGCCCGCGAGGACTTCCTGTCGCAGCGCAACCATACGCGCTACATCGAGGCCATCCTAGGGGAACTGCTTGCAGCGGCCGAGCAGTACGCAAAGGAGCAGCAGGCCCAGGACAGCCTGATCGGGGATTCGGGCGGGCGCAGCGCGGCGGCAGCCAACTTGCCGCAGGCAGCGCAGGCCGCAGTGCCCGAAGGGCTGTCGGCATCGCGCGCGCCGCTAAGCGGCCGCCTGGTCGAGGTGTCCGTGAGCGCTGGCGCGGTCGTGCTCAAGGGCCAACCCATCGCCGTGATCGAAGCGATGAAAATGGAATACACCGTCGTCGCCGACTTCAATGGCAGGGTCGTCCAGGTGCCGGCCGCCAGTGGCGGCAACGTGCTTGAAGGCCAGATCCTGGTCTTGCTGGAACAGGAATCGAGTGGTGACGACACCGATGTCGTGACAGACGCGATCGATCTGGACGCGGTGCGCCCTGACCTGCAAGCCGTGCTCGACCGCCATGCGTCGCTTTACGATGACGCGCGCCCGCAGGCCGTGGCCAAGCGCCGTTCGCGAGGGCAGCGCACCGCACGGGAGAACGTGGACGACCTGTGCGATGAAGGCTCGTTCGTGGAGTTTGGCGCGCTGGTCATCGCCGCGCAGGCCACCCGCCGCAGCAAGGAAGACCTGATCGCCAACACGCCCGCGGACGGCATTGTCACCGGCATTGGCAACGTCAACGGCGACGCATTCGGCTACGACGGGTCGCTGACCGGGGTGATGGCCTATGACGCGACGGTGCTGGCGGGCACGCAGGGCAAACGCAACCACATCAAGACCGACAGGCTGGTGGAACGGGCCCGCCGCGACGAAATGCCGATGGTGTTGTTTGCCGAAGGCGGAGGCGGGCGGCCGGGCGATGTGGATTTTCCGTTCGTGTCCGGGCTGTATCAGCCGTCGTTCGCCGCGTTGGCCGAACTCAGTGGCGAAGTGCCTTTGCTAGGCATTGTTTCGGGACGCTGTTTCGCGGGCAACGCCGCCTTTCTAGGGGTCTGCGATGTCATCATCGCCGACAAGAGCGCCAACATCGGCATGGCCGGCCCGGCGATGATCGAAGGCGGAGGACTGGGCATCTTCCGGCCGGAGGACGTTGGCCCCGCGCCGGTGCAGTTCGCCAATGGCGTCATCGACATCCTGGTCGACAACGAGGCGCAGGCCGTCGCGGCGGCCAAGCACTATCTGTCCATGTTCCAGGGCCGCACCAAGGATTGGGTGGCGCCCGACCCGCGCCACCTTCGCCATGTGGTGCCCGAGAATCGCCTGCGGGTCTACGACAGCCGCAAGGCCATCGAAGGCATTGCCGACGTAGGCAGCGTATTGATGCTGCGCTCGGGGTTCGGCCTGGGAATGCACACCGCGCTGGCTCGTGTGGAAGGGCAGCCTGTCGGGATCATCGCCAACAATCCGCATCACCTGGGAGGCGCCATCGACGCCGATGCGGCCGACAAGGCGGCACGCTTCATGAACCTTTGCGACATCCACGGCCTGCCCATTATTTCGTTGATCGATACGCCGGGATTCATGGTCGGGCCAGAGCAAGAGGCCAAGGCACAAGTGCGGCATGTGTCGCGCATGTTCGTGGTCGCGGCCAAGCTGCGCGTCGCCATCCTGGCAATTGCCTTGCGCAAGGGCTACGGTCTGGGCGCCATGGCCATGGCCGGCGGGGGCTTTCGCTCGGCCAGTTGCGCGGTGTCGTGGCCAACGGGCGAATTCGGCCCCATGGGCCTGGAAGGCTCCATCCGGCTGGGCTTCAAGAAAGAGCTTGAGAACGTCCCCGAGGGGCCGCAGCGCCAGGCGCTTTACGACGAGTTGGTGGCTCGCGCCTACGAGCGCGGGCACGCCATCAATGTCGCATCCACGACGGAGATCGACGCAGTCATCGACCCCGCGCAGACCCGCACGTGGATACGCCAAGGCATCGCGTCGGCCTCTTTGCGCGCCGGCCGGGCCCGTCGCGCCTTTGTTGATACCTGGTGATCAAGGTGAAGTCCGTTGGAACAGGTTGCGACGATGCAAACATCTGAAAGCCGGCTCGCCTTCGCCGGGGTGCGCGTGCTGGAAATCGGCTGCGGCGCGGCAGTGGCTTATGCCGGGAAGCTCTTTGCGGATTTTGGCGCCGAGGTCATCAAGCTGGAGGACGCCGACGGCGACACGCTGCGCCGCCTGCCGCCCCTGTTGAACGAGGCCAACGACGAGCCCGCAAGCGCCTTGCATGCCTGGCTCAATACCAACAAGCGCAGCGTGGCACGACAAGGAAAGACAGGCGCGGACGCCGCGTGGCTGTCACGGATCGCGCGGACATGCGATGTGATTCTTGACGCCCGCGCCCTGGACGAAGGCTTGGAGGTCCTGACGCGCCCCGCCTACGCCGGCGATGGGAATGACGGCCAGGGCAATGTGCCGATCGAAGTCTGTCTGACCTGGTTCGGTGAGTCCGGACCCTACCGTGGCTTCGCGGGGACCGAGGCCGTGTGCCGCGCCCTGGCCGGCGCGGTGTATTGCAGCGGTGCACAGCAGGGGCCTCCCCATCTGCCGCACGACATTCAGACCGCCATTGCCGCCGGTGTCGCCGCATTCTCAAGCGCGACCGCCGCGTTGCTGGGGCGATCCGACGGCAGCCGGCGTTATCTGCTGAGCATCCATGAGGTTGCGTTTTCGCTGGTCGAGATGGAAGCCGGCATGGTGCAGGATGGTCGGCATCCCTTGGCCAGGCTGGGTGTCAACCGGTTCTGCACGACGCATCCTGCCGGCATCTACGAGACCAAGAAGGGCTGGATTGGGCTGTTCGCCCATACCGGCCCGCAGTGGGCTGCGCTGTGCGCGGCCATCGGCCACCCGGACCGGGCAGCGGATCCGCGGTTTGCAAGCGGGCCGACCCGTATGGTCCATGCCGACGAAATCGATGCGTTCCTGATTCCCAGTCTGCGCGCCAGGACAGCCCAGGAATGGTTCGACGTGCTGCGCAAGGAAAAATTTCCCGCTGTCATCGTGCCGACCATGGCAGAACTGCTTGAACAAAGCGTGCATCGCGAACGCGGCGCTTTTGTTCCCGTCACGGTGGGGGCGGCCAAATTCGAGGGGCCTGTCGTTCCGCTGCCCATGGGCGATGCGGGCCCATTGCCGGGCGGCAAGGCAGCGCGTTTGGACGCTGACGGCCCCCGCTACCGCGACGTGCAGAGCCTGACGCCGGCCGCCGACTTGACCCCGGCTGCGCCGGGCGCGCTGCCCTTACGAAACATCCGCGTGGTCGATCTGACGATGGGGTGGGCCGGGCCATTGGCGGCAAGGACGCTGGCGGACTTTGGCGCGGAAGTCATCAAGGTTGAAAGCACGCGCTATCCGGACTGGTGGCGGGGCACGCATTACACCGATGAGTTCTATCAAGAAAAGCTGTACGAAAAGAACTCCAACTTTGCGCTGATGAACCGCAACAAGCTGGGCATCACGCTTGATCTGACCCGCGCGCAAGGGCGTGCGGTCCTGCTCGATCTGGTGGCCAAGGCCGATATCGTCATCGAGAACTACTCGACCGAGGTGCTGCCCAAACTTGGGCTGGACTACGCCGTGCTATCCCAGGCCAATCCGCGCTTGGTCATGGTGTCCATGCCGGCATTCGGGTCGGGCAATGAATGGAGCACGATCAGGGCCTATGGCGGCACGCTGGAGCAGGCCAGCGGCCTTCCCCATCACACCGGTTTCGCGCAGGACCCTCCGGCGCTGACCTCCTACGCCTATGGTGATCCCGTGGGTGGCTTTAACGGGGGGGCTGCGGCGTTGTTGGCGCTGTTCGTGCAGCAGCGCTCGGGCAAGGGCCGCCACGTCAACCTGTCTCAGGTGGAATGCATGCTGCCCATGACAGCGCCGTTCGTCATTGAACAGTCGGTGCACGGCAACACCACGCCCCGCATCGGCAATGCGCATCCTCTTCATGCCCCGCAGGGAATTTACCCGTGCGCGGGCGATGACGCCTGGGTGGTGGTGAGCATCACGAGCGATGCGCAATGGCAGGCATTGCTGGCGGTCATGCAGGCAACTGATCTTGCCCGGGACCCTGCTCTGGAGAAGGCGGCCGGCCGACGGACCCGACACGAAGAGATAGACCGCAGGATCAACGCATGGACCCGCGCGCGCTCCGCGCAAAGCGCAATGGCGGAACTGCAACAGGCGGGCATCAGCGCAGGAGAAGTCAAACCGGTCTGGACGCTGCTCGATGACCCGCATCTGAAGGCCCGTGAGTTTTTCAAGGCGACTTCCCGGCCTTATATCGGCGAGTTTCTGGCGACCACGCCCTGGTTCAGGGAGCCGGACGCTACGGTCGCGGCGGTGCGTCCGGCGCCTACGCTCGGGCAGCACAATGGCGATGTGTTTTCGCGCGTGCTGGGCATGAGCGTGGATCAGCAACAGTCGCTGGAGCGCGACGGAATCATCGGAAACACCGCAACCAGAAAGGCGGCCTGACAAGCCCCGCAAGCACGACGCAATGCACAAGACCTAACTTCGTGGAGACAAAAAATGGCTACATCCGATTCCCGCCGTCAGTTCCTCATCACTTCCGCGCACCTTGCCGTGGCTTCGGCATTGGGCTTGGGGACTACCGCCGCGTTCGCGCAGGACAAAGCATGGCCCACCAAAGCCATCAAGATCATCGTGCCGTTTCCGGCCGGTTCAATCACGGACACGATGGCTCGCCTGCTGTCGGACTCTTTGTCCAAGACGCTCAAGCAGCCCGTCATCGTGGAAAACAAGGGCGGCGCCAATGGATCGATCGGGGCGGCCGAGGTGGCCCGTTCGGCGCCGGATGGCTACACGCTGCTGGCCACCAACAGCAGCAGCATCACCGTCAACCCCTTGATCTACAAGAACTCCCCGTACAAGACCAAGGATTTCGCGCCCATCGCCCTGGTGCTGGACGCGCCGTTCATTCTGAACGTCAACCCCGAATGGGCCAAGAAGCACGCCATCGCGTCGGTCAAGGACCTGGTTGAGTACGCCAAAAAGAATCCGGGCGAGCTCACGTATGGGTCGGGAGGTCAAGGCAACCTGGCCCATCTGGCGTTTGCGCAACTGAGCAACGACACGCAGTTCAAGGCAACCCATGTCCCTTACAAGTCGGCCTCGCAAGCAAGCATGGCGGTCATGGCGGGCGAGGTGAACACGTCTTTCGATACGCTGGCCAGCGCACCGCAAGTGGCAGCCGGCAAGTTGAAAGCCCTGGCGGTCACGCAGAAGCAACGGATTTCCCAAATGCCGGATATCCCCACGATGGCCGAGGCAGGCTATCCAAACATCGACGTCACTTTCTGGCTGGGCCTGTTCGCCCCGGCAGGCACCCCTGCCCAGATCGTCGACTCCTTGTACGAGCAGTCCAAGCTTGCGATGGAACAGCCCGCTGCGAAGACTTCACTCAGTGCGCAGGGTAGCGTCGTCATGAGCAATCCGAAGGAATTGTCCACGCGCATCGGGCGTGAGGTCGATCAGCTGTCTCATGTGGTGAAGCGGGAGAATATTGTCATCGATTAAGGCGAGCCCGGCGCGCGGCGGACGCCAGCCAGGCGTCTTGCCGCCGATTTGGCGGGCAAGGATTGGCGCGGTGGAGCTGCACGTTGCTCTGGTTTCGTGCAGAGGCGACGCTGTCCGCTACCGACCCAAAGCAGACCACCACGTTGTTTACGTCGACTCCTCAGTAACCGTATTCTGGGCTGCAATTTCTCAACGTTTTGCCATTGGATCGCGGTGGAGCGCTACCGTACGAAAACCCATCCTCGCATGAAAGAGCCTACGTCTATCTAGATACCCCTCGGCCCGACTGTTTTACGATGCGTGTGAATTTTCGGTTAGACACGAATCTGATAATTGATCGAGAGAGTCCTACGAGTGATGCAACTATGACAAAAGAAAATAGGAGACAAACCACTTTGAACAAGCTCTCGTCTTCGAGATGCCAACCTTGTGCAGTAGCAATGGGCTGGACCAGCTCGGGAGATAGGGTCGCAGATGCAAGAACGCCAAAAGTTAGCGTGATCCAGCGTGTGTCATGGTCACCGGCAATTTTCTCGCTGAGCTCGAGTGCCTTCCTTGCGACGTCTACCTTCTGCTGAACAATCAAGCGCGACCCTGACGTTCTCGCGCTACTCCTAACGCTGTGGAAAAAATTCTGGGTTTCACCGTACCGGTGCCCGTTAAAAAATGCTTCATCTAAACCCATCAACCTTAGTTCAAGACGCGCGACGTCGGCCGAGGTAGTGCATCTGTCCAACTCATCAGACACGGCTGAGTAGAAAACTTGTAAAAATTGGGCAGCCTCTGTGAGGACAAGCGTATCCGCGATTATGTTATCAAGGACCACTGAATCTTCAGCCCGGATTGCCGCGGACACCTTGCCAGCACATAGGACAAATGACACCCCCTCGCTAAAATAATGATTGAAGTCGTCGAACGGGCGTAGATCAGGCAACTCAGGTTGTTCCATACCGACCACCGCGCTCGGATGGGATCTCATCATTACGCTGTTGATCAGCAGCCTGTGTTTCGCCGCATTCCTTGCCGCACTCTGCAACTGCCCGTCGTGTGACGAAACAATCAATACCGGCTTTCCAAACCATCCGCTCAAGTTTCTTGACTTCCACTGTTTTGCTAGTCGTTGCGGCCGCTGAGGAACCTTTCCAATGTCCAATGAGCGCTCAATCATCGAAATTAGATTTCTCGCTATATCGGAAAGGCTGAGACGATCCGTTAGTGCCAGCTCGACTAGCTCGAGCTTGTCATCGCCGAACTCGAACGATTCCTGGATTAACTGGGCATTCCGCATCAATCCCTTGAACGCGGAATATTGGCGCCACCTAGCAGCCAGCGGCATGGATGCAAACTGTTGTTCAAGTGCCGCTCGATAGAATGGTACGTTCACCTGAAATGATTTAGTCCCACGCGTCGCGGCATTGACTTCATTACTCACAATTTCGGCGACTAACCGTTCTTCGAACCTGTGTAGTAGTTCAAAAAGAACGCTCACGGTTCCGTCCTCGTAGAGCCGGATCATCGGAGTGCAAAGAGAGTACGCGTCATCACCATCTAAGCGGATTGCTACAGGGCTTACCTGGATTCTCACGCTATCAGCGGGAAAAGAGGATGCGCCATTCGAAAACTTGCTATCAGAATTCAGAAGGTGAAGCGCGTTCCACACACCCATTTTTGCTGCGTCGGTTGGATCGCGCGCCAAGAATTTCTCAAGGCCGCCAATCGAGCTTCCTCGTCCATCTAATGATTGGTCTATCAGCAGCTTGTCGCAGGCGACCGAACGCTCCGACCGGTAATAAAGCGCACCTCGACTGCAGAGCGCGAAGTCGAATACATCGGACGCGACCAGTATGCGGCATGCACGTTCTAGGTCAACGCTTTCGGAAATCTTCGAAGAGTAGAGGAAACAAATGGTGCCGCTGTATCTATGCTCGCGCGCTCTGCGACGTTTCAAAAAATTCTGCATACTAATTTTTGAGCTCGATAGTTTAGTAATGCTTAATTATCCCGCTTCGCTAGAAAATTATGTGGAATGTATCGTTATTTATAAAGTATCAGAAGAAAAATATCGCAGTTGAGGAGGCTGTAACTGCTCATAGCCGGCAAGCGACCGCTCGCCGGCCGAGAGTCATCAAGCCTCGGTTTTATCCAGCCATCTCAAGAGAATCATCGACCTTGATGCCCAGATAGCGAACTGTGCGTCGCTCGCAAAGGCGCGCACTGTTTACCGGCCCGTCTCTCAACTTTAAGGATTCCGAGGGGGCGTTCGGTACCGCCACTTGGAGATCCCAGTTCTGGCTGCGTCCTGATCCAACGGGGCGATTTCCGTCCCAACGCGCTCGCTGGAAATGTACACTCATGCCGGATTGGCATCAACGAGCCAGAGGCTCTTCTTTTCGGGCATCTACTAGGGAGCCTATGGGATGGTCAAGTTAAGGCTACAGGCACTGCTTAATAAAGCACACGCAACAGTGACATTGCGGTTGTATCGGGCAATTATCCGGCTCAATTACTGGCGGCTACAGCATGGGCTGAAAATCGCGGCGACTGTCTTGCTGATCTCTATGCTTTCAACCGTGCTGGCAATGCCGTTCCTGCAGAGGGAGTTCGGTAACTATTTCAGCAACGGCGACAGCCTGGCTTCGCTCAGGACACTTCTTGGCGGCACAGGCGCAGCAATGATCGGAGCTGCCGCTATCGCGTTCTCAATCGTTGTGTTCGCCATGCAGATTAATGTCGATCGCATGCCGCATGGTTTATTCAGACGGCTAAGCTCTGACCTCAGGTTACTGGGTTCGTTTCTTGCATCATTTCTCATTGCACTAGTTGTCGGCTCGACATCGCTCATTCCGGACGGAAGCTGGGCGATTCCCGCAATAGTTGCGGCAATTTGGGGAGTCGCAGTGATCGTACTGCTGTTTCTTTTCGCGTACAGACGCGCACTCCAACTCATCAATCCGATCGAACAGCTTTCTATTATGTCGAAGGAGGTTCAACAGGATGTGCGTAGATGGAGCCGATTGGCAGATAATGCTGAAATCCTTTTGCATAAAGAGACGCCACCCGGGGAGGGAGACGACGGCATAGAGTTCCACTTCAACGCTCCCAAGGCCTATTTCTTTCAAGTCAACGACCATTGGACCAAAGCCGCAGGGCAAGCGATTCACTACGCCATTTCTTACGCAAAGCGCTTCGCTGAACAAGGCGACTATGAGGTCACTGAGTATGCGTTCGAACGCGTTTCGCAGATCAACGCCACCTATTGCGCTGCGAAGCACGGTACCTTCGTCGGAAGCAACCCTCTCTTCGAGATGCCGGGCACAACCGACGGATTTATTAATATTTCGCTAGAGCAACTTCGGCAGACAATGCAGACCGCATTGGCGAAGGGTGATGAGCGACTGGGGGAAAGCACTCTGCGTGCTATTGGTGGGCTTTATGGCGTGTATCTGAAGATCGAGTATCCGGGGCGTGATCGAAGCAAGTACCACGCACTACTTGCTGCCGGTTATATGGGCTCGGCCGTCGAGTCTGTCATTCCGCACAACATGCCCGACCTCATGATGGAGGGAATTCGGCTGTTGGGCCGCGCTTCGAAACTCGCGCTAGATCATACAAACCCGAGCGAGATTGTGAGCACAGTACAGAAGATCGCTTCCCTTTCCAACGTTGGAATATTCCGGACAGACCATCAGGCGGTCACGCTTACTGCATTTGAGCAGCTTGCCGATGTTACCTACGACCTCATTACAAAAGGAAAGCACGATATCCACTTTCCAGTCCGTCAGTTGCGTTCGGCCGTGACCGAAGCTGCGAAGGGGTTCCTGGAAACGCCGGAAACGCGGCTCGAACCCATACACCGCAATACGCTAGGCCCATACTTTTCGAGCACCAGCGATTCTTCGCTCAGAGGAAGGCTTACGTCATTTGTTAACCAGTTGGTGGAAGCGCCCGTGGTCCACATGCGTGTAGGTGAGATCATTGGCAACTTTGAAACTTGGGCGGACCAGATATATGGTTCGCAGAAGGAGCTCTTCCTTCTCGCCCTCCAGAAGCGATCCTCGTTTTCCTACGATCTCATCACGTGGGCCGTCGGGATCTCCGAGCTGCTTAATGCCCTCTCGAATGCGCCTGCGTGCCCTCAATATCAAAAGGACAAACTGCGGGGTCATGCGGTCTGGCTCATTTCGACTCTATCTTGGCTTCCCGACGATAAAGACTCGGTTATCTTTGTCGCAAAATACTCCCTCACAGACCACCTCTTCGAAGCGGCTTTGGACGGATATCGACGGGAATGCCTGGAGTTTTATGAAGCTTCAACACAACTCTTAATGGACTGGGCGTGTAAGGGCGGAAGGTACGAGACCGGCTGGGGAATTCTGGAAACGGCCACCAAAGGACTGGTCGCATTGGCGATCGGTGAAGGTACCCAAGCTGCAACGAATGTTCTGAAGACGAAGTTCCGCGCAATGCTGAACAGCGAGGGAGCACCTGCACAGAAGCTCCGGATCCGCGCCGCGACTAGAATGTCCAGAAGCGTCGACGACCTCCGGAGCTCCAACGTCCTCCATTCTCGAATCGATTACATGCTTGCGCAGTTCGATCAAGCTGCAGTGCGCACGTTGATGCACGAACTGGCTGACATGCTTGCAACGGAGTCGGTCCAATCTAAGCCTGATAGCGTCGGTCCTGAATAGCTCACCAATTGAGCACGTGTCGGAACGGCCGCTCCTGGCCGTCGGCGGAACTTCGCCGCCGACCGCGGACGTCAGTTTCCGCGAGAACCGGACGCTCCGACGCCGCGTGCATGATCCACGGGGATATGCGGTCCAGGATTCAATGAGATGCAACGATTCTTGCAAGCGTCACGCATGCGGTTTCTATGTTGTCGGGGTGCAGGTTCGTCACGCTGAGTAGCAAGCCACGTTGCGCGTACCCGCGGCTAAGGTGCCAAGCGGAGAGCGCCGAGGGCGCGAGGCCATGTGCGCGGGCGATACGCACCACGGTGATGTCGTCGGCAATCTGTGGCAGCGGTGCGATCACGCCCAGGCCAGCCGCCAGCGTGCCCGGCAGAAGCCTGTTTACATGCGTTAGCGCGAGGTTGCGGCGCTCGGCATAGAGAGCCTTCATCTGCCGCAGGTGCCGCAGGAAGTGCCCATTGGATAGAAACTCCATAACAGCCAACTGGGTGATCCGGTTCGGAGCCGGGGCCAACACGGCGGCAACCTCGACCAGACGTTCCGCCAGCGAACGTGGGGCGACGACGAAACCGAGGCCGAGCGCCGGACTGAGCGTTTTGCTGAACGACCCGATGTGGATCACACGCTCGGCGCCTGCGCCTGAAGCAAGGGCCGGTGCAGCCCTACCGTCGAGCTGAAGTTCCCCAAGATAGTCATCTTCGATGATCCAGGCGCCACTTGACGACGCCCAGTCGAGCAAGGCGTGTCTTCGTGCGCGCGATAGGGTCACGCCTAGCGGTGCGTGCTGGCCTGGGGTGACCAGTGCCAGCAGGGCGTCTGGGGCCCGGGCGATGCCATCGTCCACGCGCAGCCCCTCGGCGTCAACGGCCACGGGTTCGAGGGTGGCGCCGATCAGCTCGAGCCCGCGCCTTCCCAGCGGATAACCTGGCTCTTCGATCCACGCCTTGCGCCCCTGAGCGCGTAGCGCCGTGAGGGCAAGCAGCAGGCCCTGCCGGTATCCACCGGTGACGATAATTTGATCGGGATGGCATTGCATTTGCCGGCTGATGGCAAGGTGGCTCGCGATCTGGGCCCGCAGCACGGGTTCGCCTCGCGGGTCAGCGTAGGCCGTGTCATTGCTCGCGTCGTCGCGTAGGGCACGCGCTCGCATGCGGGCCCACAGCTTGGCTGGAAAAGCGTCATGAGCGGGTACGCCCATTTGGAACGGCCGTGGGGCGCTCGAAAATGGACGGGTGAAAGCCGCCAAAGGTCCGTCGATTGGCAAGTCGTCGACCGCTTCGATGGTAGGCGGCCGAGCGCATACGCGCGTTCCTGCGGGTCCGGCACCGAATACCAGGTTCTCGGCGATTAGCCGATCGTATGCCACGCGGATGGTGCCGCGCGCGACACCAAGCTGCGCGGCGAGGTCCCGACCGGAAGGCAAACGCTGTCCTGGCGCAAGCCGGCCGCCGAGGATCGCCTGTCGCAGGCTCGCATGGATCTGGTCGCCGATTGGCGCGACGGCGGCTCGGTCCACTTGAATCGACAGCGCATCGAACGTACTTAAGTCAGTCATCTTGGGTCAGTCGTTTCGGCAGTTTTTGGGCCTGTTTCTCCAACACCCGGTGGATTAACGTCTGCTTATGACATGGATCGCGGCCGAAGTCGATAGGCGGCCTTCGGGGCGCGCCGGCCGCGATCCGACAATCATCAACAACAGCAAAGGACTGTGATGACCCGTTTGAACTGGCAAGAAATCGCACCTGAAGGCGCAAAGGCACTTTTCGGTATCCACCACTATGTCACGAGGAGGACGAACCTTCCGGAGGAACTCGTGCACCTCGTGTTCCTCCGCGTTTCGCAAATCAATGGCTGCGCACACTGCATCGATATGCACAGTCGCGATCTAAGAAAAACCATGTCGATCGACAAGATCAATTTGGTACCGGTATGGGACGAGGTGCACCATTTGTTTTCTGAGCAGGAGCGCGCCGCGCTGGCCTGGGCTGAGGAGGTGACCCGTGTCAGCGAGACGCACGCGTCTGATGAGGCGTATGCCGCCGCCTCGGCACAATTCGCGCCCAAGGATCTCGTTGACCTCACGATCACGATCGCCGCAATGAACGCGTTCAATCGGTTGGGAGCGCCATTTCGAGTTCCTGTCGCTGCCCAGTCGTGATCTGGTTTCCACACGCAGATTGGAATTGCTGCTTCACGGGCTCGATGATTGTAGAACCCTAGGCGTCGATGATGCAATTCAGTCTGAGCTGCGCGAAGGGCAGCTTTGGTGAACCGCCTGGGAACGTCTGCTGCTGGCCGAAACCGGCCACTGACCGCAGGATCCTCCGGGCCTTCCACACAAGACAGCTTTCTTCTCTTATCGCTCCCAACCTAGAGCGGAGTGCCTCGAGACGTCCGTCACCCTTGCCTAATGCCCTTAGGGAAAGCCCCGAATCTGCGGGCTTAGCCTGTCGCGCCAATTTAATCGCGCTTATCGCGAAGTTCGCCTTTCTCCAACCCGCAGTCCGTTCATCTGCACAGAAGAAAAGATGTTGCCCACGCAATAGCAGACATTGCCCGCCAAAGCCAACAGGCGAACTTCATCAAAAAGCGCGAACTTTATTCGCCGCCCCTCATACACCCTCCATCCGAAATTCCCCTTGCGGAAAATCAATGTTCTGTAGGACACTTTGTGTCATTAGGGCAAATAAGGCCCATCCAAGGGGAATGACATGAAGGTGCTTGGCAAGTTCGCTGCGCTGGCGACGATGTGTGTGACGGCGGGAATGGCCGCCTGGGCGGGTGGGGCGCATGCGGCGTATCCCGATCGGCCGATCCGGCTGGTGGTGCCGTTTGGTGCGGGCGGGATCACGGATATCGTGGCGCGGCAGGTGGGCAAGGGGATGGGTGATGCCTTGGGGCAAAGCGTCGTCATTGAAAACCGGCCCGGGGCCGGCGGGGTGATTGCCGCGCAGTTGGCGGCCGGCGCGCCGGCGGACGGCTACACCGTCTTCATGGGCACCGTGGGCACGCAGATTGTGAATCCGCTGATCTACAGCAAGCTGAGTTACGACGCCGCCAAGTTCGTGCCGGTGGGCATGGTGTCCGGGTCGCCTTTCGTGCTGGCTACGCGCGCCGGGTTGCCGGCTGCGGACTTTGCCGCGTTTGTTGCCTATGCGCGTGCCAATCCCGGGCGGTTGAATTTCGGGTCGGCGGGCAATGCCAGTTCACCGCATCTGGGCCTGGAATTGTTGAAGCTGACGGCCGGCGTGGATATTGTGCATGTGCCGTTCAAGAGCGGCAGCGAAGCAGTCAACGCGGCCATCGGCGAACAGGTGGATGTGGTGATGGACGCCAGCCCGATCATCATGCCGCACGTGGCCTCGGGCAAGTTGCGCGCGTTGGCGGTGGCGGCGGACAAGCGGCTGGCGTCGGCGAGCGCCGTGCCCGCCAGCGCGGAAGTGGGCGATGCGGCCTTGCAGATCAGTTCGTGGAACGCGTTGCTGGCGCCCGCGGGCACGCCGCCCGAGGTGGTGGCCGCCTTGAACGCCGCGTTGCAAAAGACGCTGGCGTCGGCGGAATTGAAGGATCGATTGGCGGCGCAGGGCACGCAGTTGTACACGGGGTCGGCAGAGGAATATCGGCGCTTTATCGCGGCCGAGAATGCCAAGTGGACCGACATCGTCAAGCGCGCCAACATCAAGATGGATTGACCGGCGGGCGGTCGCGACGTGGCCGCCCTTTATGCTATGGACACCCCGGCAAGCGCGCCCATGTGCGCGGCCGGGATTTACGCCGTTGATGAAGGACGGCACGACGGAGACATGATGACCGATACGATGCACCTGGGAAAAGACGAACTGATCGCGCGTGCGCAAGCCGAGATGCAGCGCCAGTTCGACACGCCGCAGTGGAGCTTGCGCGAACGGCTGGCGCTGACGTGCCGCATCTTGTTCGATGGCGGCCACGATTCCGGGCTGGCGGGGCAGATCACCGCGCGTACGCCCGAAGCGGGCCGCTATTACACGCAGCGGCTGGGCCTGGGCTTTGATGAAATCACGGCCAGCAATCTGTTGGTGGTGGATGAAGATTTGCGCGTGCAAGAGGGCGGCGGCATGCCCAACCCGGCCAACCGTTTTCATTCGTGGATCTATCGCGCGCGCCCCGATGTGAATTGCATTATCCACACGCACCCCTTGCACGTGGCGTCGCTGTCGATGCTGGAGGTGCCGCTGGAGGTGTCGCACATGGACAACTGCACGCTGTACGACGATGTGGCTTTTCTGAAGGATTGGCCGGGCGTGCCGGTGGGCAATGAAGAAGGCGAGATCATCTCGGCGGCGCTGGGCGACAAGCGGGCGATTCTGTTGTCGCACCACGGTATGTTGATTGCGGCCGGATCGGTGGAAGAGGCCTGCGTGCTGGCCTTGCAGTTCGAACGCGCGGCGCGCATGCAGTTGCTAGCGATGTCGGCGGGCAAGATCCAGCCTATTCCGCCCGCGTTGGGACGCGAAGCGCATGACTGGATCCTGACGCCCAAGCGGTCGCAGGTGGGGTTTTCGTATTACGCTCGGCGGGCGCTGCGCGCGCATCCGGACGTGTTGTCGTAGCCCGAGGCAGCGGGCGCCCGGATAGGAGACCGGACAGGCGAGCAGGATGCGGCGCGGATCGGGCAGCCAGGCCGGGCAGGGCGGCTCGACGGCGGCGCTGGTTTCGGGCATTCTTACCGGTCCGATTTTCCACCCCCCGCCATGATCGACCTGCCCCCCCGCCTTCGCACCCTGCGCCGCCAGCAAGCGCTTTCCCTGGAACAGCTGGCGCAGCGCACCGGGCTGACCAAAAGCTACCTGTCCAAGCTGGAACGCGGCCTGAGCGAACCGTCGATTTCGACGGTGCTGCGCCTGGCTGAAGCCTATGGCGTGGGCGTATCGCAACTGGTCGGCGGAGACGGCGCCGCGCAAGACGAAGTGGTCAGCGTGGTGCGCGTGGGCGACCGCGAGGCGCTGCAACGCGGCGGGCCGGGCGTGCAGTACCACTACGAATCACTGGCCGGGCGTCGCAAGGTCAAGGCGATGGAACCGTTTGTGGTGCATCCGCCGCGCGAATTTCCCGACGCGACGGCGGTGTTCCCGCATCCGGGCGAAGAATTCCTGCTGGTGCTCAAAGGCGCCGTCGAAGTGCAGGTGGGCGAACGCCAGTTCCGCCTGGAAACCGGTGATTCCGTCTACTTTGATTCCGAACTGCCGCACCGCATGCGCACGGTCAGCCGCGCCATGGCCGAGGTGTTGGTGGTGGCGGCGCACTGAACTCAAGACAACTTTGCATAGGTAAGCCATGAAGCACGACTCATCGCGGCTAGTCCGCATCGACGCCGGCCCGATGAAGAACCCGGTGCCCGGCAAGCCCCGCCGCCCGATCTCGGGCGATGCGGCCTTTCAGACCGTCACCGCCTTTGAAGGCAACGCCGGCAAGGCGGAAGCGGGCGTCTGGGAAAGCACCGCCGGGGTGTTCCAGGCAAACACGACGGGCTATATCGAATTTGGCACCATCCTGGAAGGCGCGGCCCGGCTGGTCGATCCGGACGGCACCGTGCACGAACTGACCGCGGGCGTAGCCTTCGTGATGCCCGAGGGGTATACGGGCCGCTGGGAAGTGGATCAGTTCGTCAAGAAAATCTATTTCATCTGCCGCACGGTGTAGCGCCGCGCGGGAGTGCGCCACAGTCACTTCCATTACGGCTGCGGCCGTTGCGGATAGGCTGACGTACCAAACGTGTTGCCCATGCGGTTGCCGATGGTGGCGGGCGTGGGCAGGCCCATCTGGTTGGGCGGGCGTTGCGTGATGGCCTCGGACGCCAGCCCCGGAGACGGCCGGTTAGCCGTGGTGTCCGGCGCCATCTTCTGGTTCAGGCAGTCGTAGGACAAGGCCCGGTAGCCGTTGACCTCGGTCTCGATGCACGCGCCGCTTGATCGGGTCGAAGCCGGTGGCAGGGCCGACTGCGCCGGCTTCTGCTCCTGCACGGTCCGCGCCTCCACGGTCTGCGCCATGGCCCCCGCGCCCACAAGCCCCAACGCGCCAACCACGCCCAGCGCGCCGCCGCCCATCACGACGATCTCCAGCCACAGGCCCCTGGCCCCCCGCACCTTGCGCATGCGCGCTCCCTTGAACGGTCCGGCCAGACGTGGCCGACGCAATCCAAAAAGTATAGAGACCGCCCGCACCCCGTAGGTGACCGTTGCGTGGCGGCGGCGCGCGCCGCGCGCGTCAAGTGTCACGAATGCGTCATTCAGCCGCTCTAGCATGGCGGCTTTTCCAGGCGCGGGCGCTGATGGCGTTCTCTGTTGCGGCCATGTCAGGCACTTTTCCCTTGCGGTCACGTTTATGAAGAGCGTCTTCAAGGGCCGTGGCGTGGCCTTGCGCGCGTGTCTGGCCTGGGGCCTGCTGGCGCTGTCGCCGACTGGCCATGCCGCGGCACCCCCCGCCAAGCCCATGCGCTTCGAGATTGCCGCGCAGCCCCTGGCGCAGGCGCTGGTGGAATACAGCCTGGCCAGCGGGTTGACCGTGTTGGTGGACAGCACCTTGACGGCCGGCAGGCAGGCGCCCGCGGTGGTGGGCGCCTACACGCCCAGCGAAGCGTTGCGCCGGCTGCTGGCCGGCTCGCCGCTATCGATTCGCTATGCCAGCGCGCGGTCTTTCACGCTGGTCGCCAAGGACGATGACACGGCGGCAGGCGCCGGCGCGGCGGGCAAGCGCCTGCGCGACACGCCTTACGCCGCCGTGGTGCAGACGGCGTTGAAACGCGCCCTGTGCGCGGCGGCGGCCACGCAGCCGGGCAACTACCGCGCGTTGGTGCAATTGTGGTTCGACAAGGCCTGGCGCGTCAGCCGGGTTGGGTGGGTGTCGTCAACGGGGCAAGCCGGCCTGGACGGACGCCTGGAAGCGGCGTTGCGCGGGGCGGTGATTGGTCCGCTGCCGGCAGGGATGCCGCAGCCGTTGACGGTGCTGCTGACGCCGCGCAGTGCGGCGCAATGCGATGCGGACAGGGGAGCCGGCAGTGCGGGATAACAAACCGGACGGCTCGTTGCGGGCGTTGTTTCTGGAACGCTACAACGACTTTCGCAGTCAGCTGCGTCGACGACTGGGTTCGGACGACCTGGCGCACGACGCCATGCAGGAAGCATTTTTGAAGGTGAACGATCTGCCCGCCAGTTCGTCCATCCAGCAACCGGCCGCCTATTTGTTTCGCGTGGCGCTGAACATCGCGGAAGACCAGCGTCGCCGCGACTCCCGCCTGCTGACGGGCGTCGAAATCAGTGAATTGATCCACCTGGCGGATGAGGCAGCGGACCCGGCCCGTATCGCGCAAGGCCGCAACCAGATCGATGCGTTTCAGCGTGCGCTGAAGAAATTGCCCGAACGGACGCAGCAGATGGTGCTGGCCGCGCGTGTGCAAGAGCTGCCGCATGCGGAAATTGCGCGGCGCTATGGCGTGTCAGAGCGCATCGTGTCCAAGGAACTGAAGCGCGCGCTGGAACATTGCGCGCAAGAACTCCTCGTGGCCGGGCAGGCGACGGGCAACGGAACGAGCCACCCGGGCGTCCCCCCCCGCGAAGCGTGCCGGGATGACACACCATGGCGTTGACGATGAGCATGCCCCGACGGAACAAGCAGGAAGACGCCGCCACCGTACAGGCGCGCGAGTGGCTATTGGCGCTGACCTCGGGCCGCGCCACCGAAGACGACGCGCAGGCGTTTCGCGATTGGTTGCGTGCAGACAGCCGACACCCCGCCGCGTTCGCCGCCCAGAAGCAGCTGTGGCAGGGCATGGGCCCCGCCATTCAGGGCGTGGTTGCCGACCGCGCGAGCCGCCGTGCGCAGCGGCCGGCATTGAACGGTCGCCGCGCGTTCCTGGGCGGCGCGCTGGCGGCGTCAGCGGCGTATCTGGCGTTCAAGCCCCCGCTGGGCTTGTGGCCCGGCGTGGACACGCTGGGCGCGGACTACCGCACGGCGGCGGGCGAACAGCGCCGCGTGGCGCTGGGCCAGTCGGTGGACGTGGACATGAATACGCTGACGCGTCTTAACGTGGGCAACGACGCAAACGGTGCGGTGATTGAGCTGGCCGAAGGCGAAGCCGAGATACGCGCCGGTGCGACGCCGGCCGTGGTGGTCGCCGGCAAAGGCCGTATCACCGCGCGCGAAGCCACGTTCAACCTGCGCTATATCGACGGGCAGGCGCGGCTGTGCTGCCTGTCCGGCGCGTTGCGGCTGGTGCATGCTGAAGGCGTGTTCGATGTGGCCGCCAACCGCGAACTGCGCTATGACGATGCGCGCGTGATGCCGCCGGTGGCGGTGGACACGGCGGTCGTCACCGCGTGGCGTCAGGGCTGGCTGGTGTTCAACCAGCAGCCGCTGGCGCAGGTGGTGGATGAACTGAACCGCTATCGCCGGGGCCGGCTGGTGCTGATGAACGATCAACTGGGCAAGCGTCTGGTGCAAGCGCGGTTTTCGTTGGCACAGGTGGCTGACGCCGAACGCCTGATCCGCGATGCGTATGGCGCGCGTGTGACACATCTGCCCGCCGGCGTGGTGTTGTTGTCATAAGCGCGTCGTAAAACGCCTGTCTGGATGAATTATTTGTGACAGCGTTCTGGTCTGCATTTTTCTATCCGTCTGTCTTGTTCTAAGTGAAGAACTCGCGCGATTGGAACAAGGGATGGCGATCATGCAGGCACGGATGTCGGACTCGGGTGGCAAGCGGAACATGGGGCGGGTGCCGGGGCGGCAGCGCCCGAACTGGCGTCCGACGCCACTGTCCCAGGCGGTCACCGCGCTGCTGATCGCAGGCAGCGCCAGCGGCGCGGCGCAGGCGCAGCAGCGCGCCTTCAGCCCCGGCTGGTTCTCGGACAAGAATGCCGTGCAGTCGACGGCGCAGCGCACCGGCCGCATGCCCGACGGCAGTATGGCGGGCATAGGCGCCGGCGCGCGCCAACAGGCCCAATCGCGCCAGCAGTTGCAGCGGTCGCTGGACAACCTGAACCGCTC
>NZ_JCBAMR010000012.1:0-142288 GCF_059760425.1 Achromobacter sp. RT286_PF | reverse complement strand
ATAAGACGCTGATATTCCTCTGCACTTGTTTTTTTTTTCCAAGCAAAAGACGGCATACGAGATTTGTTCCGTGGTCTCGTGGGCTCGGAGATGTGTATAAGAGCCACCCGCAGCTCCCGCACCCCCGGCAGCCCCGGCTCCCGCCGCCGCTCCTGCCCCGACCGCAGCGGCGCCCGCGGCGCCGGCTCCTGCCGCTGCCCCGCAACAGGCCGCCGCCGTCAACCCGGCTGGCGAAAAGCTCTACAAGAGCGTCTGCTTCGCCTGTCACGCCACCGGCGTGGCCAACGCGCCCAAGTTCGGCGACAAGGCTGCCTGGGACCCCTACATCAAGACCGGCATGGACGCCATGGTGAAGGTCGCCATGCAAGGCAAGCCGCCGATGCCGCCCAAGGGCGGCGCCGCCAATGCCTCGGAAGAAGACATCCGCGCCGCCGTCCAGTACATGGTGGATCACGCCAAGTAATCCCGGCGTATGTCGCCGGAGCCGCGATGCGGATGACCCGGACAGTAAAAAGCCCCTTGAACATTCAAGGGGCTTTTTTATGGCTGCGTTACGGGTAAGGGCGACGCCGGGACGCCGGACCGCCGGAACGCCGGGCCACCGGAACGCCGGGCCGCCGGACCGTCGCCGCGGCTTATTCCGCCGACGATCTCAACAGCGACATGCCCAACTGCACCCGGCGTTGCAGCCACAGGCTGGGGCGATAGCGCGGATCGCCCGTCACGCGCTGCATGCTTTTCAGGATTTCCAGAATGCGGTCCGCGCCCAGCTTGTCGCCCAGCGCCAGCGGGCCCACGGGGTAGCCCAAGCCCAGCGTCACGGCCTTGTCGATGTCTTCCGGCGTGGCGATCTGCTGCTGCGCGATATCGCTGGCGATGTTGACGATCATCGCCACGATGCGCTGGGCGATGAAGCCCGGCGAGTCCTCGATTACCGTGACCGGCACGCCATCGGCGGCCAGCAGGGCATGCGCCGCGTCGCGCCACTTGGCTTCGGTGGCGGGCGACACCATGAGGGTGCGGCGCTTGGCGCCATCGAAAGCGTAAAGCGCGTCCAGGCCGACCGTACGGCCGGCGTTCAGGCCTTGTGCCGACACCGTCGTCGACACGTCATCGCCAAACGGCGTGACGATGATCAACGCGTCCGCATCGGGCGACGCGCCCGTCACCAACGTGGCGCCCAGCTTTTCAACCAGCGCCGACGCGCGTGCGTAGCCTTCCGCGTGCTTGGGGCTGACCCACACCTTCAGGCCGGCGGGCAGGGCCGGCACCGGCGGTTCAGCGGGCACTTGCTTCTGGCCGTCGGCGTAAACATAGAAGCCTTCGCCGGCCTTGCGCCCGATCAGCCCACCGGCCAAACGCACCGTGGTGATGGGCGACGGACGAAAGCGCGCTTCGTCGAAGAACTGGCGGTAGATGGATTCCATCACCGGGTGCGACACATCCAGCGCGGTCAGGTCCAGCAGTTCGAACGGGCCCATGCGAAAGCCGGCCTGCTCGCGCATCACGGCGTCAACCTGGGCAAACGTGGCTACAGCCTCTTGGGCCACGCGCAGCCCTTCGGTGTTCATGCCACGGCCCGCGTGGTTGACGATGAAACCCGGCATGTCTTTGGCGCGCACGGGCGTATGGCCCATGCGGCGGGCCAAGTCGGCCAGCGCGTCGCCCACTTCGGGCGCGCTGCGCAGGCCGTCGATGACTTCCACCACCTTCATCAACGCCACCGGGTTGAAGAAGTGATAGCCGGCCACGCGGCGCGGGTGCTTGCAGGCGGCCGCGATGGCGGTAATGGACAGCGACGACGTGTTCGACGCCAGGATGCAGTCTTCCGAGACCACACCTTCCAGGGCGGCGAACAGGTCGCGCTTGACGTCCAGGCGTTCAACGATGGCTTCCACCACCAACTGGCAGGCCGACATATCGGTCAGCGCGGTGGCGGCTTCCACGCGTTCCAGCGCGGCTTGTGCGTCGGCGGCGGTCAGCTTGCCCTTTTGAGCCAGCTTGTCCCACGTCTGGCGCAACGATTCGCGCGCGGCCGCCACGGCGTCGGCGCTGGTGTCGTACAGACGCACACGCAGCCCGGCTTGCGCCGCGATCTGCGCGATGCCGCGCCCCATGGCCCCGGCGCCCACGACGCCGATGGTTTGAATCTCCGTCATCAACTCTCTCCTGCCTGTATTGGGTATTGGAATGGTGGTGCGCGCCGCGGCATGGCGCACGGCAAGCGGGCGGCGCCTGGCCGCCCGCCGCGATCAGGGCTGGCTTTGAGCCAGCGCCTGGATTTCTTCAGCCGACAATCCCAGCTTCTCCGCCAGCACCTGCGCGGTGTGCTCGCCCAGCATGGGCGGCGGACGGCGGTATTGAACCGGGCTGTCGGAGAACTTCAGGGGGCTGGACGCCATCGGCACCTTGCCGGCAGCCGGATGCGGAAGTTCGCGCTTCATTTCGCGCGCCAGCACGTGCGGGTCTTCGTAGACCTGGTCCAGCGTATTGATGGGGCCGGCCGGCACGCCCACGCCTTCCAGCGCGGCCAGCCAGTGGTCGCGCGCGCCGGTGGCCATGCGCTCGGCCAGCAGCGGCACCAGTTCGGCGCGGTTCTTCACGCGCTGCGGGTTGGTGGAAAAACGCGGGTCCGCGGACAGTTCGGGCAGACCGATGGCGCCGCAGTAGTTGCGGAACTGGCTGTCGTTGCCCACCGCCACGATCAAGTGGCCGTCGGATGCCGCGAACACCTGGTAAGGCACCAGGTTCTGGTGCGCGTTGCCCGCGCGCTGGGGCGCCACGCCAGAGGTCATGAAGTTCAGGTTTTGATTGGCCATCATGCTGACCTGGCAATCCAGCAGCGCCATGTCGATGTGCTGGCCTAGCCCGCTATTGGCGCGCTCCAACAGCGCGGCCAGGATGCCCACGGTGGAATACATGCCGGTCATGAGGTCGGCCACGGCCACGCCGGCCTTTTGCGGGCCGCCGCCGGGCAGGTCGTCGCGTTCGCCCGTAATGCTCATCAGGCCGCCCATGCCCTGGATCATGAAGTCATACCCGGGGCGGCTGGCGTACGGGCCGGTCTGGCCAAAGCCGGTGATCGAGCAATAGATCAAACGCGGGTTGATGGCCTTCAGGCTTTCGTAGTCCAGGCCGTATTTCTTCAGGCCGCCTACTTTGAAGTTTTCCACCAGGATATCGCTTTGCAGGGCGAGTTCCCGCACCAGCTCGGCACCGCGCGGCGAGGCAATGTCCAGCGCCACCGACATCTTGTTGCGGTTGGCGGACAGGTAGTAGGCGGCTTCCGTGGTGTCGTTGCCCGCTTCGTCCTTCAGGTACGGAGGCCCCCACGCGCGCGTGTCGTCGCCCGAGCCGGGCCGTTCGATCTTGATGACCTCGGCGCCCAGGTCGGCCAGGTTCTGGGTGCACCAGGGGCCCGCCAGCACGCGGGTCAAATCCAGCACGCGTATGCCGGTAAGGGGAGCGGGACGTTGCGACATCTGTAGTCTTTTCGCTAGATGAGAAATGAAAACGTCCGGCTTGCGGCCACGCGCGAAGCCAGACTGGAATTCCGTCATGCCGGCGGATCAGGCCGCCGGCGCGTCATACCCGGACGCGGACCGTTAGGGTCGCGCCCGCGGCACCATTCGTCAATCCGGATATTAGCTGTTTGGACACTATGACCGGATTTCCAGGCGGAAAACGCTTAGGAATGCGCCTTGATCGTTTCGCGGGCGATCACCAGCTGCTGGATCTGCGAGGTGCCTTCAAAGATGCGGAACAGGCGCACGTCGCGGTAGAAGCGTTCAACGGCGTATTCCGACATGTAGCCCGCGCCGCCATGGATCTGCACGGCGCGGTCCGCCACGCGGCCCACCATCTCGGTCGAGAACAGCTTGCAGCAGGCGGCCTGCATGGTCGTGTTCTCGCCACGATCGCGCATGCGGGCCGCGTCCAGCACCATGCAGCGGGCGGCGTAAAGCTCGGCCTGGCTGTCGGCGATCATGGCCTGGATCAGCTGGAATTCCGCGATGGGCTGACCGAACTGCTTGCGCTCCATGGCGTACTTGACCGCGTCGGCCAGCAAGCGGTCGGCAATGCCGACGCACAGCGCCGAGATATGCAGCCGGCCCTTGTCCAGCACGCGCATCGACGTGCGAAAACCGTTGCCCTCTTCGCCGCCCAGCAAGGCGCTGGCGGGGACGCGGCAGTTGTCGAACACGACATCGCTGGTCAAGGCGCCCGCCTGGCCCATCTTCTTGTCGGGCTTGCCGATGATGAGGCCGGGCGTGCCGGCTTCGACCAAAAAGCACGAAATGGAATTGGCGCGGCGTTCGGGCGCGGTGCGCGCCATGACCGAGAACAGGCCGGCGATGGGCGCGTTGGTGATGTAGCGCTTGGTGCCGTTGAGCACATAGCTGTCGCCGTCGCGATCGGCCGACAGGCGCAGCGCCATCGCGTCGGAACCGGCGTCCGGTTCGGTCAACGCGAACGATCCGATCAATTCACCGCTGGCCAGCTTGGGCAGGTAGCGCGCGCGCTGTTCGTCCGTGCCCGCCAGCACGATGGCTTGCGAGCCGATGCCGATGTTGGTGCCCGCCAGCGAACGGAACGCGGGCGAGGTCTGGCCCAGCTCGAACACCACGCGCACTTCTTCTTCCATCGTCAGGCCCAGGCCGCCGAAGTCGGGCGAAATGGACAGGCCGAACAGGCCCAGTTCACGCATTTCGTTGACGATGTCCGGCGGCACCTGGCCGCTGGTGGCCAGTTCGTCTTCGGCGGGAATCAGGCGTTCGTGCACGAAGCGGTGCACGGCGTCCAGCAACAGGTTCAGGGTTTCAGTGTCGAGGGCCATGGTGCAAGTCTCAGAAGATGGATAAGCAGGCAGAGGGTCGGTGGCCGTGCGTCAGGCGCGCATGCCGCCCACCAGTAAATCGAAATAACCGTCGGCGATGGTCTCGGCGCTGTCGCCCTGGCCGGGCTTGTACCAGCGCACCATCCAATTCAGCATGGACAGCACGGCGCGGCCGGTCGCGGCCACATCCAGCGGGCGGAACACGCCCTGCTCCACGCCTTGCGCGATGACTTCGCGCAGTCGCTTTTCGTAGCCATCGCGCAGGCGCGCGGCGTCTTCGCGTTCGGGCAGCGCCATGCCGGAATAGCCGATCAGCATCGTGACGAATTCGGCGTGGTGCTGTTCGAAGTAGCGGGCGTGACCCACCATGAAGGCGCGCAGCCGGGCGGCGGCGCCTTGCGCGGCGGCCACATCCTGGCCGACGCTTTGAGTCAGGCCATTCAACACGCCCAGGATGATGGCGTCGTAAATGTCCTGCTTGGTGGTGTAGTAGTGATAGATGGCGGCCTTGGACACGCCGATGGCGGCGGCCAGGTCCGACACCGAACTGCCGTCGTAGCCGCTTTGGGCGAAGAGCTTGGCGGCTTCTTCCAGGATGCGTTCGCGGGGCGCCACCAGCGTGGGCGGACGGCCGGCGCGGGCGCGTTTCTGAACAGGAGGGGCGGAGGTCGCCATGACAGCCTTTGGAGACTTGCGCCGAGAACCGCGCGCGGGTCGGATGACCCTGCATTGACAGCGGTTCGGCGCATGCCGTTAAATAAAGATTAATTAATTACCGGACGGTCGGTAGGTAATTATAGGCACATCCGCCTTTTGGGCTCAAGATGGTTTTTTTGGTGCCCGAGTGCTTGCGGGCAAGCCCTTTCTGGACTGACCTGGACACAACGCGACGACGCTATGCCCCACTCTCTCGTGACAGATTTGTATGGCCAGATGTCCCTGCCGGTCATCAGCGCCCCCATGTTCATCGTCTCAAACCCGCAACTGGTGATCGCGCAGTGCACGAGCGGCATCGTGGGTTCGTTCCCCGCGCTGAACGCGCGTCCGCAGAGCCTGTTGACCGATTGGCTGGATGAGGTCCAGGCCGGCTTGGCCTCGTACCGGGAAGCCAACCCCGGCGCCGTCGTGGCGCCGTTTGCGGTCAACCAGATCATTCACCAGTCCAACGACCGCCTGGAGCAGGATCTGGCCGTTTGCGCCAGCCACCGCGTGCCGCTCATCATCACCAGCCTGCGCGCGCCCGGCGACCTGGTCAAAGGCGTGCACGACTGGGGCGGCAAGGTTTTTCACGACGTCACCACGCTGCGCCATGCCGAAAAGGCGCTGGAAGCGGGCGTCGATGGGCTGATCCTGGTGTGCACGGGCGCGGGCGGCCACGCCGGCACGCTCAGCCCCTTTGCGCTGCTGTCCGAAGTACGCCGCTTCTATGACGGCCCGCTGATCCTGTCCGGCGCCATCACGTCCGGCGCGCACGTGCTGGCGGCGCTGGCCATGGGCGCCGACTTTGCCTATATGGGTACGCGCTTTATCGCCAGCCAGGAAGCCAACGCCAGCGAAGGCTACAAATCCGCCATCGTCGAAGCCAGCGCGTCCGACATTCTGTACACGCCATTCTTCACCGGCATCCCGGGCAATTACCTGAAGGCCAGCATCACCGCCTCGGGCCTGGACCCCGCCAACCTGCCGCAGCCGGACAGCGGCGCCTCCAACTTTGGATCGTCGCGAGTCAAGCCGTGGAAAGACATCTGGGGCGCGGGCCAGGGCGTGGGCGGCATCGCCAGCGTGTTGCCCACGCGCGAAATCGTCGCCACGCTGCGCCGCGAATATGCCCAGGCCAAGGCGCAGCTGGAAGGCAGGTCGTTCGCATGAGCGCGGGGCTGAAAGTCGCCCGCGACGGCGCGGTACTGACGCTGACCATCGACCGCCAGGACCGCCGCAACGCGCTGGACACGGCCACCTACGCCGCGCTGACCGAGCAGCTGTCGCTGGCCAGCGCCGATCAGGCCGTGTCAGCGGTGATACTGACGGGCGCGGGCCAGCATTTCACGGCGGGCAATGACCTGCGAGACTTCCAGGCGGAACGCGGCGCGGGCGATAGCGCGGGGCTGACGTTCTTGCGGGCGCTGTCCACGGCCGAGGTACCGGTGATCGCGGCGGTCGAGGGCTATGCGATCGGCATTGGCGTGACCCTGTTGCAGCATTGCGACTTTGTCCATATTGGCCAGGGCGCCACGCTGCGCATGCCATTCGTGGCGCTGGGCCTGTGCCCCGAGGGCGCGTCCAGCCTGCTGATGCCGCGCCTGGCGGGCCGGCGCGCCGCCGAATGGCTATTGCAAGGCAAGGCGTTTTCGGCCGAGGACGCGCGCGACGCGGGTCTGGCCACCAGCGTCACACCGGCAGGCGCGGCGCTGGCCGCCGCACAGGCCACGGCCGCCGACCTGGCCCGCCAACCGCCGGCTGCCTTGCGCCTGACCAAGGCCATGATGAAACGTGCGGATCGCCTGGCCATCCAGGAAACGCTGGACTACGAAGCCCAGCAATTCCGCGCCCGCCTGCAAACCGAGGAGGCGCAGGCGGCGTTTGCGAAGTTCTTCAAGAAATAGCGGGCCAGGCGGGGGATTGCGGGCCGATTGAGGTCGCGATCTTCCCGCGCCGCATCAAAACGGCGAATCAGGCCGGAAATTGGGTGCCCGGCGTTCGCGCAAGGACTGGATGCCTTCCTTCACGTCCGGCCCGCCAAACCCCATGAACTCCAGCGCCAGCGACGTATCGAAGCTGGGGCCGGCCATGCGCAGCCAATTGTTCAGCGAATACTTGGTCCAGCGGATGGCGGTCTGCGATCCGGCGGCCAGTTTGTTGGCGACCTCGAAGGCGCGGGGTATCAAATCGGCTTCATCGACGCACAGCGACACCAGGCCGATGCGCTCGGCCTCTTCGCCCGTCACGGTTTCGCACAGCATCAGGTAGTACTTGGCCTTGGCCATGCCGCACAGCAGCGGCCAGACGATGGCCGCGTGGTCGCCCGCCGTCACGCCCAGGCGGGTGTGGCCATCGATGATGCGGGCGTCGCGCGCCGCAATCGAGATGTCGGCCAGCAGGCCGGCTACCAGCCCCGCCCCCACCGCCGCGCCGTGCATGGCGGACACGATGGGCTTGTTGCAGTTGATGATGTTGTAGACCAGGTCGCGCGCTTCACGCCAGACGCGGGTGCGCACGTCGAAGTCGTCGGCCATCTGCTGCACCAGCTCCAGGTCGCCGCCCCCCGAAAAGCCTTTGCCTTCGCCACGGATCACCACGACACGGGTGTCGGGGTCGGTGTCGATGTCGCGCCAGATGTCCGCCAGTTCGCGGTGCATGCGGTCATCCGCCGTGGACAGCTTGCCGGGCTGCCCGCCCTTGGCGCCCATGATCAGCTCCAGCACGCCGCCGGGGTGCCGGCGCAGCTTCAGGGATTCATAGGCTGAATAGTGTTGCAGCGTGATATCGGTCATTGTCTACTCCGGGGGTGTCAGGGGCTGCCGGGCGTACAGGCCGGCATGTTTTTGCGCACTATAGTGGATACACGAACGCCGCCCCGCCGCTTGTCCACAGGAGCCTCAGCCAATGAACACCCCCGCCCCGACCGGCGCCCCCATCGACCGCGCCAGCCTGCCCGCCCTGTTCGCCCCCCGCGAAGCCGACACGCACAAGGGCAGCTTCGGCACGGTCGGCGTGGTGGGCGGCGGCCACGGCATGACAGGCGCTGCGCTGCTTGCCGCCCGCGCTGCCTTGTTGACCGGCGCCGGCAAGGTGCTGGTGGGCTTTGCACAGGAAACGTCGCCGATGGCCTGCGACCCGCACCAGCCGGAACTGATGCTGCGCGACGCCCGTTCGCTGCTGGACACCGACTGGGGCGTGACCGCCTGGGTGGCGGGCTGCGGGATCGGCACGGACGCGTTGGCGGCCAACGCGCTGTCGGAACTGTTCGTGCTGCGGCACCAAACCCCGCTGGTGCTGGACGCCGACGGGCTTAACCTCTTGGCCTGCGGCGGTATCCAGGCCAATTGGGGCGCCGGCCCGGTTGTGCTGACGCCGCACCCTGCCGAAGCCGGCCGCCTGCTGGGCATCCCCGCGGCCCAAGTCCAGGCCGACCGCCCCGGCGCCGCCTGGAAATTGGCGCAGCGCTATCAATGCTGGGTAGTGCTGAAAGGCGCGGGCACGGTGGTCTGCCACCCGGCTCGCGGCATCCGGGTCAATACCAGCGGCAATCCCGGTTTGGCCACGGCCGGCACCGGCGACGTTCTGGCGGGAATGCTGGGATCTTTATTGGCGCAGAATCTGCCCGAAGACCAAGCCGTGCCCGGCGCCGTCTGGCTGCATGGCGCGGCGGCGGATGCGCTGGTGGCCGCCGGTGTCGGCCCGATTGGCCTGACCGCCTCAGAGCTGCCAAACGCGGCCCGCGCCCTGCGCAATGGCCGCTAAGTCCCCGTCAAATAAACATTTTTACAACATACTAGGGTTTTCCCTAAAACAATCATTGCGCCGCCCCTAGGGTTATCCCTATAATGGTTTTCACCAAGACGAAACGGACTGGAGAAAGACCATGACTGAACTGACCCTGAATAGCACTGCCCGCCTGACCGACGCGCTGGAGCGCGACCTGCTGCGCGGCGCCCTGGAAAACCAACCCAATTCCCACCCGCTGACCAGCTTGAAGAAGGCCGGCCAAGCCGTGATCGCCGCTGTCGCTGGCGTGTTCGCCTTCATCGACGAAGTCAACGAATCGATGAATCAGGCCCGCGCCGCCAGCTCGCGCTTCTCCGGCTCGCAGTGGTAAAAACAGCCGCGCTGGGCTGAAATCGCGACGATCTCCCGCGATTTCGCCCGGCGCGCTGTCGTTGCACGGCCCGCTTGCCAGCCAAGCGCCCCGGCAACGAGTATCTGGCGCCGTCCCTCACAGGCGCCTTCGCGCCGCGCCGGTTCCCGTGATCTGCAACGGGGACCCCCGCGGCGCCCTCTTTGGCCCAGCGCCACCCCCCTCTTCTCGGCGTTTTCCCTAGCGCCTGGTTCGCCGTTCTTCATTGACAGCGCGCGAAGCCCCTACCGATAATCGGCCCCTTGCCGTCGTGCCTGGCGCCTTCCCCCTCCCAAGCTTCTCTTGCGGTCGACACGCTGTGTCCACCCTGGCCTTGGTGGTTCTCGCGCAGGCACGATCCGGTTCGTTATTCCTCCGGAGTTGTCACCATGAAGTTGCGCACCACCCTGGCCCTTGTGGCCGCCGCCATTCCCTTGGCAGCCGCCCAAGCCCAGACGCTGAAGATCGGCCTGTCGGCCGAACCCACTTCGGCGGACCCCCACTATCACAAGATGACGCAGAACGACGCGTTCTCCGCGCACGTCTACAGTTCGCTGGTGGGTCGCAGCGCCGACATGAAGTTGACGCCTCAATTGGCCAAGTCCTGGAAGAACCTGGACGATCTGACCTGGGAATTCAAGCTGCGCGACGACGTCAAGTTCTCGAACGGCAAGCCGTTCACGTCCGAAGACGTGCTGTTCACCATCTGCCGCACGCTGAACAACGAAACCAACGTGTCGCAGTCCTACATGGACATGACCAAGCGCATCACGGACGTGCAAACGCCCGACGCGCACACCGTCATCATCAAGACCGGCGAGCCCTTCCCCCTGATGCCCGCCGAGCTGGCCCGCTCGCTGCCTATCGTGTGGAACGGCATTGTCGAGCACGGCAAGCTGACATTCGACCCCAAGAAGGGTTGCGGCGTGACGGGCCCGTGGCCCACGGTTGCCGACTTCAACAACGGCAGGGATTCCATCGGCACCGGCCCCTACACCCTCAAGTCCTACGTGAAGGGCACCGGCATCGAGCTGGTCCGCAACGAGAACTACTGGGGCGAGAAGCCGTACTGGAAGGAAGTGAAGTTCGTGCCGGTGCCGTCCGCCGGCCCGCGCCTGACCGGCCTGCTGTCGGGTGACTTCGACATGATCGAAAACCCGGCCGCCCGTGACCTGCCGCGCCTGAAGGACAACCCGAAGTTCGGCTTTGTGGCCACGCCGTCCACCCGCCTGGTGTTCTTCCAGCCGGACGTGGCCCGCAACCCGAGCCCGTTCGTCAAGAGCGCCGACGGCAAGAACCCGCTGCAAGACCTGCGCGTGCGCAAGGCGATTTCGATGGCCATCGACCGCAAGACCATCACCGCCCGCATCATGGACGGCATGGCCACCCCGGCCTACCAGTTCATGCCCGACGGCATGTTCGGCGCGCTGCCCAAGGCCCCTGAAATCAAGTACGACCCCGAAGGCGCCAAGAAACTGCTGGCCGAAGCCGGCTACCCGAACGGCTTTGAATTGACGCTGTCGTCCACCAACGACCGCTACGTCAACGACGGCCAGGTCGCACAGGCCGTGGCGCAATACCTGGCCCGCGTCGGCATCAAGACCCACGTGGACGCCATGACGGCATCCATCTATTTCCCCAAGCGCGCCAAGCGCGAGTTCAGCTTCTCGATGGGCGGCTGGCCGGCGGAAACGGGTGAAGCCTCGGCGCTGTTCCAGCTGTGGGTTGCGTCCCTGGATTCGCCCAACAGCCTGGGCACCAGCAACTACGGCGGCTTTTCCAATGCCGATTTCGACAAGGTCTATAAGCAGGCCATCGTGACGGTGGACGCGCCCAAGCGCGAAAAGCTGTTGCAGGAATCCACCCAGATCGCCCTGGACAACGTGCCGCTGATCCCGCTGCACTTCGAAAGCAGCATCTGGGCCTTCCGCAAGGGCATCACCTACGAAGGCCGCCGCGACCAGTACACCCTGGCCACGTCCGTCACGCCCGACAAGAAGTGATCCACCGCGTCTGAACCAGAAAACGGCTGCCCTGTGCAGCCGTTTTTTTTGGTCGGATACCCTATACAATTCCCCCGCTTCATCGGAGTTGCCATGCCCACGCCTACCCCCGCGGCCCGTCCGCGCCCTTTTCTTTTAGCCTGTCCGGATTTGTCGGCCGAACGCTTGGGCAATACGGAGACGCCCGGCGTCTGGCATTTCGATTCCGGCGTACCCGGCAAGCGTGTCATGTTGAGCGCACTGATCCACGGCAACGAGCTGTGCGGCGCCTGGGCCCTGAAAGAAGCGTTGACGGCCGGGCTGCGGCCTCGCCGGGGTTCGCTGACGCTGGCCTTCTGTAACCTGGCCGCGTTCGACCGCTTCGATTCCGCCAATTACGCCCCCGCCCGTTTTGTCGACGAAGACATGAACCGCGTCTGGAGCGACGACAAGCTGACCGTGCCGATCAGCCAGGAACGCCGCCGCGCCGTGCAGATCCGTCCATGGGTCGAACAGTCCGACTGGTTGTTGGACTTTCATTCCATGAGCAATTCCGACGTGCCGCTGCAACTGACCGGCATGCAGCAGCGCAATATCGACCTGGCCCTGGCGCTGGGCAACCCAGCCACCATCATTGCCGACGCGGGCCATGCGGCCGGCGTGCGCATGCGCGACTATGGCCGCTTTGGCGAAGCCGGCGACAACGGCACGCGGTCCTTGCTGATTGAATGCGGCTTCCATGGCGCACCCGAAGCGCGCGGCGTGGCGGTGGACCAGATGGCCCGCTTCCTGCTCGAAGCCGGCACACTGGACCGCGACGACATTCCCGCCGGCTGGATTGAACCCGCCGCCGCCACCCAGCGCGCACTGCGTGTTACCCACGCCGTTGCGGCCAAAAGCGCCGACTTCCGTTTTGCCGAACCCTGGAAAGGGTTGGAAACGCTGGCCACCGCCGGCACCGTCATCGGCTGGTCCGAAGGCGAACCCGTCGTCACCCCGTATGACAACTGCGTGCTGATCATGCCGTCCACCGCCAACCTGCGGCCCGGCGTGACCGTCGTGCGGCTGGCGCAGCCTATCGGCTGATCGACACCCGCCGGCACCACCGAGCGGCGCCCATCCACGAGGCGCCGCCGACCATTCAAAACAACAAGGGAAAGCATGTCCATCCAGGTATCCACCCGCAGCGCATTACTGGCCTTGGCCTGTACGTTGGCCGGCGCCCCCGCCGCCATGGCCCAGACGACGCCCACCACGTTGAAGATCGGCCTGTCGTCCGAGCCCACGTCGATGGACCCGCACTATCACCAGGCCACGCCCAACGACGCGATGACCTCGCACATGTTCGAGACGCTGGTGGGGCAGGACGCCAAGATGGACTTGATTCCGCGTCTGGCCACAGGCTGGAAGGCGCTGGACGACACCACCTGGGAATTCACGCTGCGCGAGAACGCCCGGTTTTCCAACGGCCAGCCTTTCACCGCGCAGGACGTCATCTTCACGTTTTGCCGCGTGATGAACAACGAACAAGCGATCGGCGGTTCATACCCGGCGATCGTGCAGAAGTTTGCCGACGTCCAGGCGCAAGGCAGCAACAAGCTGGTCATCAAGACGCACAAGCCCTATCCGCTGCTGCCCAACGACCTGACCCGCACGGCCATGCTCTGGAGCGGCATTGTCGAGCACGGCCCCATCACCTTCGACTTGAAGAACAAGTGCGGCGTGACCGGCCCCTGGCCCACCGTGGCCGACTTCAATGGCGGCCGCGATGTGATCGGCACCGGCCCGTACACGCTGAAGTCCTACGTGAAGGGCACGGCCATCGAGCTGACGCGCAACGACAGCTACTGGGGCGAGAAGCCCGCCTGGCAACAGGTCAAGCTGATTCCCGTGCCCGCCGCCGGCCCGCGCCTGACCGGCCTGTTGGCTGGCGACTTCGACCTGATCGAAAACCCCGCCGCGCGCGATGTGAAGCGCATTTCGGAAACGCCGGGCTTCGGCCATGTGATCACGCCGTCGGTGCGCGTGGTGTATTTCCAGTTTGATGTGGGCCGCAGCCCCAGCCCCACCGTCAAGGCCGCCGACGGCAAGAACCCCTTGCAGGACGTGCGCGTGCGCCGCGCCATTTCCATGGCCATCGACCGCAAGACCATCGCCGCGCGCATCATGGACGGCACCGCCACGCCCGCCAACCAGTTCCTGCCCGACGGCATGTTCGGCACGCTGCGCCATCCGCCCGAACTGAAGTACGACCCCGAAGGCGCCAAGAAGCTGCTGGCCGAAGCCGGTTACCCCACCGGCTTCGAGCTGACCATTTCATCCACCAACGACCGCTACATCAACGACGCCCAGATCTCGCAAGCCGTGGCGCAGTACCTGTCGCGCGTGGGCATCAAGACCACGGTCGACGCGATGACGCGCTCGGTGTATTTCCCCAAGCGTGCCAAGCGCGAATTCAGCTTTGCCATGGGCGGCTGGTCGTCTGAAACCGGCGAGGCGTCGTCTTTCCTACAATACTGGGTCAGCCGGTTCGACAAAGAGCAGGGCCTGGGCACCAGCAACTATGGGGGTTACGACAACCCCGAGTTCGACGGCGTATTCAAGCGCGCCGTGGTGACCGTAGACCCGGCCGAGCGGGAAAAGCTGCTGCAACAGTCCCTGGCGATTGCGCTGGCCGACCTGCCCAGCATTCCCCTGCACTTTGAAAGCAGCATCTGGGCGTTCAAGAAGGGGCTGGTCTACGAGGGTCGTGCGGATCAGTACACGCTGGCCATGTCGGCCCGACCGGCCAAGTCGTCGCCCAAGTAATTGTCCAGGTAATCGCCCAAGCAAGCAGCCAGATAACCCCATCCACTCAACACGCCAAGCCAACACGCGGCGCGCCAAGAAACCCTGAGCCCACCAAGGAAATCATCACGTGGCCTTGTTCATCCTGCGCAGACTGATCCAGAGTCTGTTCGTACTGCTGGCCGTATCGGTCGTGGTCTTTTTCGCGGTGTATGCCGTGGGCGACCCGATCGAACTGCTGGTCAGCCCCGAAGCCAGCCAGGCCGCCCGCGAGGCGATGATCGCCCGCCTGGGCCTGGACCTGCCCGTGTGGCAGCAATACACCGGGTTCCTGTGGCGCGCGCTGCATGGCGACCTGGGCACGTCGTTCGTGCACGGCATCCCCGCCATCGAGCTGATCGTGCAGCGCATTCCCGCCACGTTCGAACTCGTTATCGTGGCCATCATGCTGACCTGTGTGATCGGGATTCCGCTGGGGCTGGTCGCCGGCCTGTACCGCGACGACTACCTCGGCCGCGGCATCATGGCGTCGTCGGTGCTGGGCTTTTCGCTGCCGAACTTCTGGCAGGGCATGATGCTGATCCTGCTGTTCGCCGTATGGCTGGGCTGGCTGCCGGCCACGGGGCGCGGCGACACCGTGACCGTGCTGGGCGTGCGCCTGTCCATCCTGACGGCCGATGGCTGGTCGCACCTGATCATGCCGGCCATCAACCTGGCGCTGGCCAATATCGCGCTGGTGCTGCGCCTGACGGCCTCGGGCGTGGTCGAAGCGCGCAGCCAGGACTACGTGAAATTCGCGCGCGCCAAGGGCGTCAAGCCCGGCCGCATCGTGCGCCGCCACATCCTGCGCAACATCCTGATCCCGGTCGTGACCGTGATCGGCATGGAATTCGGCAGCCTGATCGCCTATTCCACCATCACCGAAACCGTCTTCGCGTGGCCCGGCATGGGCAAGCTGCTGATCGACAGCGTCTACCAGCTGGACCGCCCGGTGGTGGTTGCCTACGTGATGCTGGTCACCCTGATCTTCGTGGTCATCAACCTGGTTGTGGACATCCTGTACGCCGCGCTCGACCCGCGCGTGCAGCTGGTGGCCCCCGCTCAATAATCCGCCATGGCTAACTCTCCCAATCCCGGCCGCACCCGCACCGTCCAGCCTCTGGCCGAGACCCCGCAGCGCGCCTCCATCCTGAAAAAACTGCATGCGCGCCCCACCGTGCGCGGCTCGGTCATCGCGCTGGCCATCCTGATCATCCTGGTGGTGTTCGCGCCGTACTTCGCGCCGCAAAACCCCTATGACCTGGCCAACCTGTCGCTGATGGACGGCCGCCTGGCGCCCCGCCAGGCGCTGATGGACGGCAGCATCGCGTGGCTGGGCACCGACGACCAGGGCCGCGACATGCTCAGCGCCATCCTGTATGGCCTGCGCATCAGCCTGATGGTGGGCTTGTCGGCCGTGGTGCTGGCCACCGCCATCGGCGGGGCCATCGGCCTGATCGCCGCCTACGTCGGCGGCCTGGTCGACACCATCCTGATGCGCATCGTCGACTTCATCCTGGGCTTTCCCACCATCCTCGTGGCGCTGGTGCTGCTGGTGGTGCTGGGGCGCGGGGTGGACAAAGTGATCCTGGCGCTGGTGCTGGTGCAGTGGGGCCACTACGCCCGCATCATGCGCAGCCGCGCGCTGCAAGAGCGCCGCAAGGAATACGTCGAAGCCGCCGCCAACCTGGGCTTTCCCGCGTGGCGCATCATGGTCTTCCACCTGCTGCCCAACTGCCTGGGCCCGGTCATGGTGTTCGCCACCATCCAGATCGCCACCGCGATCGCGCTGGAAGCCACGCTGTCCTTCCTGGGCGTCGGCGTGCCGATCACCGAGCCCTCGCTGGGCCTGCTGATTTCCAACGGCTTCCAATACCTGCTGTCGGGCGATTACTGGATCAGCCTGTTCCCCGGCATTGCGCTGTTGGTGCTGATTCTTTCCATCAACATCGTGGGCGACCGCCTGCGCGAAAGCCTGGACCCCCGACGAGCATGAGCGACATTCTTCTTGATGTGCGCGGGCTGCGCACCGCATTCCATACCGAGGCCGGCGCGTACCTGGCCGTCGACGGCGTCGACCTTACCGTGCGCCGCGGCGAAATCGTGGGCCTGGTCGGCGAATCGGGCTCGGGCAAATCCGTGACCGGTTTCTCACTGCTGGGCCTGATCGACCCGCCCGGTGAAGTGGTGGACGGCGAAGTGAAGTTCAAGGGCACCGACCTGCGCAAGCTCACTGAAGAGCAGATGCGCCAGTTGCGCGGCAACCGCATCGCCATGATCTTCCAGGACCCCTTGATGACGCTGAACCCGGTGCTGCGCATCGGCGAGCAGATGATGGAAGCCATCCTCACGCACGAAAACGTGTCGCACGCGCAAGCCGAGGAACGCTGCCGCGAGGCGCTTGAGATGGTGGGCATTCCGTCGCCGGAATCGCGCTTGAAGAGCTATCCGCACGAATTCTCCGGCGGTATGCGCCAGCGCGTGGCCATTGCCATCGCCATGCTGAACAAGCCTGACCTCATCATCTGCGACGAGCCCACGACCGCGCTGGACGTCACGATCCAGGGCCAGATTCTTTACCGCATGCAAGAGATCTGCCGCGAGCACAACACCGCGCTTATCTGGATCACGCACGATCTGGGCGTGGTGGCCGAGCTGGCCGATCGCGTCGCCGTCATGTATGCGGGCCGCATCGTGGAAAGCGGCCCGGTTGAACAGGTGCTGGAATCACCGCGCCACCCCTACACCCGGGGCCTGTTGGATTCGATGCCCGGCGCCACGCAACCCGGCGCGCGCCTGCACCAGATCAACGGCATGGCGCCCAGCCTGGCGGGCCGCCCCTCGGGCTGTGCGTTCCGGCCGCGTTGCCCCAAGGCGGTCACGCGCTGCACCGAACAAGCCCCCTCCGTTACCACCGAAGGTCCGCGCAGCTACCGCTGTTACGTGCCGATAGCCCGCGAGGCACAGCAAGCATGAGCCAAGCCGATACTCCCGTCATCGAGCTCAAGAACGTCCACAAGCGATTCGAACAGCGCCCCGATCTGGCCCAGCGCATCCTGGCCCTTGCCGGCCGCCCGCTGGACCGCCGCACGGTGTATGCCGTGAACGGCGTGGACCTGTCCATCAAGCGCGGCGAAGTCGTCGGACTGGTGGGCGAGTCAGGTTGCGGCAAGTCCACGTTGGGACGCGTCGTGGCGGGCCTGCACCGCCAGACCGAAGGCGAACTGCTGTATCAGGGCCGCGATGCCGTGCGCCTGCGTGGCGCCGACAAGCTGGCCTATACGCTGGGCGTGCAGATGATTTTCCAGGACCCGCAAGCGTCCTTAAACCCGCGTCAGCGCCTGCGCCAGATCCTGGGCGAATCGCTCAAGGTCCACAAGCTGGCGCCGCCGGCCGAGATCCCCGCGCGCATCGACCAGGCCTTGAAAGAAGTGGGCCTGGACGCCGAATACCGCGACCGCTTTCCCCACCAGATTTCCGGTGGCCAGCGCCAGCGTATCGGCATCGCCCGCGCACTGATGGTGGCCCCCAAGTTCCTGGTCTGCGACGAACCCGTGGCCGCGCTGGACGTGTCGATCCAGGCGCAGGTCATCAACCTGTTCATGGACCTGCGCGAGCAGCACGGTTTCACCTACCTGTTCATCAGCCACGACCTGGGCGTGGTCAAGCACATCTCGGACCGTGTCGCGATCATGTACCTGGGCAAGATCGTGGAAATTTCCACATCGGCCGAGATCTTTGCGCGCGCCAATCATCCTTACACCCAGGCCCTGATGGCCGAAGTCCCGGACGTCGCCCGCCGAGGCCGCAAGTTCACGCCGATCAAGGGCGAAATTCCGTCGCCGCTGAGTCCGCCGCCCGGCTGTACCTTCAACCCCCGTTGCCCCCACGCCATGCCGCGCTGCCGCGAGCAGGCGCCGGTCCTGAAAGAAATCTCGGCGGGCCACTGGTCGGCCTGCCACCTGAACGAAGCGAGCGCCTGATGAAACCCTCCGATATGTCCAACGTGGACCGCATCGCCATCGAAATGGGCCATGCGGGCCGCAACACCATCCAGTACATCGACGAAGACCGCAATTCGGATCGTCCGTTCAAGCTGCAAACGTACCGCCCGTACGGCTACACGCCCGACCGCCCGGTCGTCATCGTGCAGCACGGCGTGCTGCGCAATGGCGATGAATACCGCGACTTCTGGGTCGAGGCCGCCGACAAGCACAAGCTGCTGATCGTGGCGTTGACGTTCTCGAACGAAATCTGGCCGGGCGTTGAAAGCTACAACAACGGCCGCGTGTTCTCGGCCGGCGGCAACCCGCGCCACATTGACGGCTGGACGTATGCGCTGGTGGGCAACGTCATCAAGGACATGATTGCCGGTGAAATCACCGACGGCCAGAACGTCTACCTGTTCGGCCATTCGGCCGGCGGCCAATTCGTGCATCGCCTGATGAGCAGCCAGTCGCACGCGCCGTTCAAGGCCGTGGCGGCGGGCAACCCGGGCTGGTACACCTTGCCCACATTCGACTACCCCTTCCCCGAAGGCATGGACGGCGTGGGCCTGACCGAAGACCACCTGGTCAAGCTGCTGGCCTACCCCATGACGATCCTGGCCGGTGACCAGGACATCGCCACCGACGATCCCAACCTGCCGTCCGAGCCCGCCGCCATGCGCCAGGGCCCGCACCGCTTTGCACGCGCCCAGAACTACTACGACTTCGGCAAACGCGAAGCCGAGCGCCGTGGCGTGCCGTTCGGCTGGACGCTGCAAGTGGTGCCCGGCATCGGCCACGACGGCCGCGCCATGTCGGCCGTGTGCGCCAGCCTGTGGTTCGACGGCAAGATGCCCGATGCCGCCGAACTGGCCCGCCTGGCCGGTCAGCAGGTCGCCTGATTCTGATCGCCCTCCCCTTTTTCATTGCTGGAACCCGATACCGCCATGTCCAACACCCAAAGCACTGAACAGATCGTCGCCGGCATCCAGAGCTGGTTGCAATGCGAATCGCCGTCGAACTACCCCGACGGCATCGCCGCCATGGCGCGCATCATCGCCGACTACGCGGCCGCCGCGGGCTTGACGGTGGAACTGTCGTCGCTGGGCCCCACCACGGGCCCGCTGCTGTACGCCACCAACCGCGCCCCCGGCGACACGCGCCCCGGCATCCTGATCCTGGCGCACATGGACACCGTGCATCCGGTGGGCACGCTGCTGGAGAACCCGGTCCGTATCGACGGCGACCGTCTCTACGGACCCGGCAGCTACGACATGAAGGCGGGCATCTACCTGGCGCTGACGGCGCTGGCCGGCGTGGCGCGCCCCGGCGCGACGCAGCTGCCGGTGGACTTCCTGGTGGTGCCCGACGAAGAAACGGGCAGCCATGCCTCGCGCGTGCACATCGAACGCTTTGCCGCCAACGCCAAGTACGCGCTGGTCTGCGAACCGGCCCGCCCGAACGGCGGCAAGTGCGTCACGGCGCGCAAGGGCACGGGCATGTTGAACCTGAACGTGAAGGGCCGCCCGGCGCACGCCGGCATGCAGCATGAAAAAGGCCGCAGCGCGATTCGTGAAATGGCGCATCAGGTGCTGGCGCTGGAAGCCATGACCGACTACGACCGTGGCATCACGGTCAGCGTGGGCACCATCGCCGGCGGCACGGTCACCAACACCGTGCCGGCGCTGTGCCGCTGCGTGGTGGACTTCCGCGTGCCCGACATGGGCGCCGCCGAAGACGTGCTGCGCCGCATGCGCGAGCTGTGCGCGGTAAGGCCTGACGTTGAACTGGACATCAACGTTGAATTGAACCGCCCGCCCATGGTCAAGACGGAGGCGGCGGCAGCCTTGCTGGCCCTGGTGCAAGGCTACGCGGACCGCGCCGGCTTCCTGCTGGAAGACGCGCCGATGACGGGCGGCGGCAGCGATGCCAACTTCACCTCGGCGATGGGCATCCCCACGCTGGACGGCCTGGGCGCGGACGGCGACGGGGCGCACACCTTGAACGAGTACGTGCTGGTGTCCACGCTGGAACAGCGGTTGAAGTTCTGGGAATTGCTGCTGCGCGAGCTCGCCTGAAAAACGGGGCTATAAAACAGGCTTAGAGAACGGGCCGGCAACTTCCCGATTCACCGGCCCCACTCACGCCCGATCACTCAACCCACGTCAACGCTACGCCCATCCGCCATGTCCGCCACCTTCAACAGCGCCATTGCCTACGGTCTCGCCACGCTGGCGGCCGACGGCACCGTCCTTGACACCTGGTACCCGCGCCCCTCGCTAGCCGATCACACGCCGGCTGGGGGCACGCGCCACCTGACGCCCGAGGAAGCGCGCGCGGCGCTGGGCGAACACGTGCCCACCGCGCTGGTGCGCGACACGCGCCGCAAGGTCGACATCGTGGCGGTGCGCACGGCCATCGCGTCACTGGCCGAGCCGCCCGCCGACGCGCACGACGCCTACCTGCGCCTGCACCTGCTCAGCCACCGCCTGATCCGCCCGCACGAGGCCAACCTGGATGGCCTGTTCGGCGTGCTGTCCAACGTGGCCTGGACCTCTGCCGGGCCGTGCGCGGTGGATCAGGTCGATGCCCTGCGTTGGCAACTGCGCGCCACCGGTCAGGTGCTGGAAATACGGGGCGTGGACAAAATTCCGCGCATGACCGACTACGTTGTCCCCAACGGCGTGCGCATCGCCGACACGGCGCGCGTGCGGCTGGGCGCATACCTGTCGCCGGGCACCACCGTACTGCACGAGGGCTTCTGCAATTTCAACGCCGGCACGCTAGGCGCGTCGATGGTGGAAGGCCGCATCAGCGCGGGCGTCATCGTCGATGACGGCAGCGATATCGGCGGCGGCGCGTCCATCATGGGCACGATGTCGGGTGGCGGCAAGCAGGTGGTGTCCATCGGCAAGCGCTGCCTGCTGGGCGCCAATTCGGGCATCGGCATTTCGCTGGGTGACGATTGCGTGGTGGAAGCCGGCTGCTACATCACGGCGGGCACGCGCGTGTTGACGCCCGAAGGCGCGGTGGTGAAAGCCGCGTCGCTGGCGGGCCAGCACGGCCTGCTGTTCCGCCGCAATTCACAAACCGGTGTGGTGGAAACCTTGGTGCGCACAGCCGCCTGGGGCACCTTGAATCCGGCGCTGCACGCCGGGCACTGATCACCGCGCAGCATAAAAAAAGGGCCGCTCGTAGCACGATGGCGGCCCTTCTTCATTGCGCATCAAGCGCCCGTTACGTCGCTTGAGGGCAATGCCCTATCAGGCGTATTCCGCCGTCTGGCCCAACTGGTCGTACACCAGGTTCACCAGCAGATCCGAGCTGAGAATACGCGTGGCCACGCACGAAAACACCGTCTTGCCGCTGTCGTCATGCAGCGTGATGGTTTCGGTCCAGTCGTTCAGGTCGATACGCTGCAACGACTCGTAAGGCCAGGTGGCGCCATCGATATGCAGGCCTTCGGCCGACAGGGCCAGTTCCTGCGTTTGAACACCAGGAAAATCACCGGACTTGATATACCGGAACGCAACGCGCTCACCGTTGGCCATCAACGCTTCCAGCACGGGCAGGCGCTGCGCGACATAACGCGAGCGGAAGGCATCCATGAACTGAGCGAAGTTGCTGACGTCGCCGGACACGATGGTCCAGTCTTGCGCCACGCGGGCACGGTAGGCAAATTGGTTGATCGGACCTGCCGTTGCGCCCGCTTCGGCGGGGAACAGGCAAAGATCCAGGACATCCGCGAATGCGGTGTAGCTGCGCGTGTCGCCTTGTTGGCAGACCACGCCTTTGTCATGCAATTCAAAGCGAACCGGGGCGCTCCCCGTGTGCGTAAACACCGCCAATGCGTCTGAGACCTGCGGGGTTTTGCTATCTGTCATGCAACTTCCTTATTGAGTTGGGGTGCTTTCGCGGCCCAGGACGTCGCACCGTCATGCGACACGCATTCTCCCTTATATGAGCGAAGCGTGCTTGATGACCCCTATTTATCGGCCAATTTCGCTGATATCTGGTGAAATCCGGCGGTTTCGCGCGTCATCAGCGGCCGCGTCACGGCCCCGGCGCAATCGGCGCAAACGGGTAATGCCGCACGTCGCCGCCCCCGGCGATGATCGCGGTGGCCTCGGGCACCTCTTCCCAGACGCCCGGCATCTCGCTCAAGGGCTCGGACAACAACAGGAACGCGTTCTCGTCCAGCGCGGCAATCTGCGGGTCTTCCGGATATAGCTCGCGCAAATGGCGCACGCAGGTGTTGTGGAACAGCGTGCGCGATTCCGCCTCGCTGGAATAACGCACCGCAATCAGCCGGTGCCCGTCCAGCGCGCACACCGTCATGTTGATGGGGTGCGTCACGCCGTGGCGGCGGCCCGTCTCTTCCACTGCCCCCACCATGCGGGCCAGTGCGCGGATGGGGTCTTCGTCCAGGCCGAACGTCAGCGCCAGCAGAAACATCACCTCGGAATCGGTGGAGCCTTCCAACGACCCGAAATAAGCGGGCGCGATCATCAGCATCAGGTCGCGGCGCAGCAGGGGATAGTCGCGAATGACCCCGTTATGCACGAACAGCCACTGCCCGTGGCGAAACGGGTGGCAGTTGGTTTCCTGTGCGGGCGTGTCGGTGGCGGCGCGGATGTGCGCCACGAACAAAGGCGCGTGGATGGCGCGCGCCGCTTCGCGCAGATTGCGGTCGTTCCAGGCGGGGTGCACGCTGCGGTAGCGAAACGGTGGCTCGATGTGGCCATCGTAAGGTCGGCTGTACCAGCCCAGCCCGAAACCGTCGCCGTTGGTCGTGGTGGCGCCCAGCCGCGCATGCAGGCTTTGGTCGATCAACGAGTGCTTGGCCTTGAACAGCACGCTTTCCATCTGCAAGGGACTACCGGTGTAAGCCAGCCAACGACACATGATGCGCTCCTTCAAGACGGATTTGCCCAGTGTAGGAGCCAGGCGCAATTTTCTACAAGCCTGGCGGCGCGCGCCCCGGCACAGTGAGGCTTTTGCAAAATCAGCCGGAAGCCAAACGTGAACACGCCCTCATCCGTCCCCACCCTGCAAATGGGCTTTTCCAGCGACAACATCGCAGGCGCCAGCCCCGAGGTCATGGACGCGCTGCTGCGCGCGAACAGCGGCCAGGCGCCCGCCTACGGCGCCGATGATTGCTCACTGGTGGTGCAGCGCCGCCTTGCCGACATCTTTGAACACGAGGTGGACGTGCTGCTGGTGCCCACGGGCACGGCGGCCAATTCGCTCAGCCTTGCCACGCTGACACCGCCCTGGGGCGCGGTGCTGTGCCATACGCAAAGCCATATCGCCAACGATGAGTGCGGCGCGCCCGAGTTCTACACGAACGGCGCCCGCCTGACCCTGCTGGGCGGCGACGACGCCAAGATCGACCCCGTCCAGCTGGCGGACCACGCGCGCCGCAAGGTAGGCGACGTGCACACCGTCCAGCCGTCCTGCGTCAGCATCACCCAGGCCACGGAGACCGGCAGCGTCTATACCCTGGACGAAATACAGGCCATCGGCGGCGTCTGCCGCGATGCCGGCTTGCCGCTGCACATGGATGGCGCGCGCTTTGCCAACGCGCTGGTCAGCCTGGGTTGCACGCCGGCGGAAATGACGTGGAAGGCGGGCGTCGAAATTCTGTCGTTTGGCGCCACCAAGAACGGTGTGCTGGGTGCCGAGGCCATCGTGCTGTTCAACCCCAAGCGCGCACAGGAACTCGCCTTCCGGCGCAAGCGCGGCGGCCATCTGTTTTCAAAGATGCGGCTGCTGTCGGCGCAGATGCAAGCGTATCTGGATGACGATCTGTGGCTGCGCAATGCGCGTCAGGCCAACGCCATGGCCGCACGGCTGGCGGCCGGCATGCAGGGCTTGCCCGGCGTAGCGATGCAAGGCGAGGCGGATGCAAACATTCTGTTCTGCCAGCTGCCCAACGCTGCCATCGAAGGCCTCTTGGCCGATGGCTTTCGCTTCTATCACGACCGCTGGGGCCCGGGCGTCGTGCGCCTGGTGACGTCCTTTGCCACCACGGAGCAGGATGTGGATCACTTCCTGTCCGCGCTGCGCGCGCGGGTGCGTTGAAACCAGAAGCGATTACGTCGTCGGCCGGCGTCGTCTTCGCGGCCGCCGTGGTCGCCGTCGCGGTCACCGACGTCGCCTACGCGGCTGGGCTATGCCGTTGGCTGATACGCCGACGGCGGTGCGCCGTAGGCGGCTCGGAACGCGCGATTGAAATGGCTTTGGTCGTAGAAGCCCACGTCGGCGGCCACCTCTGCCACCGACACGCGCGCGCCGGCCAGCGCCGCGCAGGCGCGTTCCAGGCGCAGTCGGACCAACCATGCGTGCGGCGTCAAACCCGTGCTGTGCGTAAAGCGCCGCAGGAATTGAAAGCGGCTCAGCCCGCAAAGCCGGGCCAGGTCATCCAATGAAATCTTGTCGGCAAGATGCGCCACGCAGTAATCGCGCACGGCCCGTTGATGGGCGGCCGACAAGCCGCCCTTGACCGCCTGCGGCTTGACGGTGCGCGTGCGCACGAACAGGTCGGCCATCACGGTCAATGACTGCGCTTGGCGTGCAAGCGGTTCGTCCGCCGCACCGGCCATCCACGCGTTGTGCAAAGCCATGAAGCGCCGCGCAAGGTCCGCGTCTTGCACCAGCGTGCCAAAGAACCGTTCCTGGGCGGCGGCGGCCGAAACGTCTTCGATGCAGGCGCGCATCAGCGCCGCCGAAATACGGAACGTCTTCAACACATAAGCCGCTCCGTGGTCGCCCGCGCCCGAGCCATCATGGATTTCACCGGGAGGCATCAGCGCAATGCCGCCCGGCCCCAGCAAAATGCTCTGCCCGCCAAAGCGCTGCCGCTGCACGCCCTGCGTCACCAGCCCAATGTGATAGTCCTCGTGATAGTGGCGGTCAAACTCAAACTGGCACAGCCGCGCCTGCCCCAACACCAGCCCCGGCGTGCCGCGCACCGGCAAATAGCGGACGTCGTCTTTAAGCGGGGCAGGCATGCGGCTTTCCCCGCTACTTCTTCAGCAGCGCTTTCAACATCGCCATGCGCTCCTTGGGGTTCATCGCGGCGGTGGCTTCGTCTTCCTGCAAGCGCACGTCGCCCAGCCCCATTTCTTCGATGAACCGCGAAGGCTCGCGCACCAGGTCTTCACGCGCGCGGCGGCGGCGCTTGCACCAGCTAAGGTTCAGGCTGCGCTGCGCACGCGTGATGCCCACGTACATCAAGCGCCGCTCTTCCTGGATGCGTGTGGCCAGGTTCTCGGCGGCGCGGGCCGGGTCGCCGACCTCGTCGTCCTTGCCCAGGTGCGGCAGCAGGCCTTCCTCGACGCCCGCCAGGTACACGTGCGGATACTCCAGCCCTTTGGACGCGTGCAGGGTCGACATCTTGACCGCGTCGGGCTCGTCTTCTTCGCCGCGTTCCAGCATCGTGACCAGCGCCACGTGCTGCACCAGATCAAAGAGCGACATGTTGTCTTCTTCGGCCTTGCGCTTGAGCCAGCCGGTCAGTTCCAACACGTTCTGCCAGCGCGTTTGCGCGGGGCGTTCTTCGAACAGCTCGAACAGGTGGCGTTCGTACTGGATGGCTTGGACCAGATCATCCAGGATGACACCGGCCGGCTCGGCGGGCGCCGCGTCCTTGCCCGAGGCGGCGCCGCGACCGGCGCGCCATTGCATGCGCCGAATGAACTCGGCGAAGGTGCGCAACGGGTCCAGCTGGCGTGGCGCCAACAGGCTTTCCAGCCCGGTCTCCGCCACGGCGGCCAGCAGCGACAGTTCCCGCGTGGCGGCGTACTGGCCCAGCACCTGCAACGTGGCCTGGCCGATGCCGCGCTTGGGCGTGGTGGCCGCGCGGATGAACGCGGGGTCGTCATCGTCATTGGCCAGCAGCCGCAGGTACGCCAACACATCCCGCACTTCGGCCTTGTCGAAAAAGCTCTGCCCGCCCGAGATCGTGTACGGAATCTTCAGGTTGCGCAGCGCCTGCTCCAGGATGCGCGACTGGTGGTTGCTGCGATACAGGATGGCGAAATCCTTCCACTGCGCCTGGCGCTCGAAGCGCGAGGCCGACACCTTCATGGCGATGGATTCCGCTTCCTGTTCTTCGCCGTCCATGGCGGACACCAGGATGGGTTCACCCACGCCCAGGTCGGACCACAGCTTCTTTTCGAACAGCTTGGGGTTCTTTTCAATGACCGCGTTGGCCGCGGCCAGAATGCGCTGCACCGAGCGGTAGTTCTGTTCCAGCTTGATGAGCTTGATGTTCGGGTAGTCGGTGGTCAGCTTGGCCAGGTTTTCGATGGTGGCGCCGCGCCAGGCGTAGATGGCCTGATCGTCGTCGCCCACCGCCGTGAACATGGCGCGCGAGCCCGTCAGCAACTGCACCAGGCGATACTGGCACACGTTGGTGTCCTGGTATTCGTCCACCAGCAGGTAACGCACGCGATTCTGCCAACGCGTACGCACCTCTTCGTTGCTGGACAGCAGCAGCGCGGGGATACGGATCAGGTCGTCGAAGTCCACCGCCTGATACGCGGCCAGCGTGGCGGCGTAGCTGCGGTAGATGTTGGCGGCTTCCACGTCGCCCGGCGTGACGGCTTCGCGCGCCGCGTCGTCCGGCTCCAGCAGTGCGTTCTTCCACAGCGAAATGATGCCCTGCACGTGCCGCAGCCGGGCCTTGTCGGTGGTGGCCAGCAGCTCCTGGATGATCGACATGGCGTCGTCGGCGTCCAGGATGGAAAACGTGGGCTTGAGCCCGGCGTTGCGCGCTTCCTCGCGCAGCATCTTCACGCCCAGCGAGTGGAACGTGCTGATGATCAAACCCTTGGAGAGCTTGCGGTCCACCAGCGTCTTGACGCGCTCGTCCATTTCGCGCGCCGCCTTGTTGGTGAAGGTCAGCGCCACCACGTTGCGGCCCATGTAGCCGCATTCACGCAGCAGATACGCGATTTTCTGAGTAATCACCCGCGTCTTGCCGCTGCCGGCGCCGGCCAGCACCAGACACGGGCCGTCCAGGTACAGCACCGCCTCGCGTTGAGCGGGGTTCATACCTTGGGCAATGGATTCGCTAGCGGACATGTTGAGCTTTAAAACGGGCGCAGGCGCCAGGCGCCTGCCGCGCCAGCGCGATAGAGGAAGAAGATCATAGAACAATCGCCTGCATGGCGCATCGGTGTCGGCCGCCTTCAGATCTCAAGCGGATCGACTTCCAGTTGCCAGCGCACGCGCGCCTCGTTGGCGATGTACGGCAGGTGGTGCGACCACGACGCCAGGAATGCTTGCAAGGCCGGCCGGCTGCTGCTTTCGACCAGCAACTGCGCGCGTTCGATGTTCGCCACGCGCACCACGCGCAGCGGCACCGGGTCATACAGCATGATGGCGTCCAGGCCGGGGAAGTCGGCCGCCCACTCGCCTTCGGGCAATACGCGGGCGCGCTCCAGGAACGCTTGGGCGACTTTGAGTTCGCGTGCCTCGGCGGTCAGCAGGGCTTGATAGACAAAGGGCGGCAAGCCGGTGCTTTCGCGTTCGTGCAAGGCGTGGCGCGCAAAGCCCGCGTAGTCGTGGCGCAACAGCGCCTGGTACACGGGCTGCTCGGGGTAACCGGTCTGGATCAGCACTTCGCCGTTGCCCTGATGGCGGCCCGCGCGGCCGGCCACCTGCATCAGCTGGGCGAACAGGCGTTCGGGCGCGCGAAAATCGTGCGCGAACAGCATCGAGTCGGAATTAAGCACCCCCACCAGCCCCAGCCGCGCGAAATCGTGGCCCTTGGCCACCATCTGCGTGCCGACCAGAATGTCGACCTCGCCCGCGTGCACGGACGCGAACAGCGCCTCGGCACTGCCCTTCTTGCGCGTGCTGTCGGCGTCGATACGCAGGATGCGCGCCTCGGGAAACAGTTCAGCCAGATGCTCTTCAACGCGCTGGGTACCCCGGCCCATGGGCGCCAGATCCTGGTCGCCGCATTCCGGGCACGCGCGCGGCACCGGAGCCTGGTAGCCGCAATGGTGGCACTGCAAGCGATGGCCGCGTCCGTCCGTGCGATGCAGCACGGTAAACGCGGTGCAGCGCGGGCAATTGCTGACCCACGCGCACGACTGGCAATGCAGCACGGGGGAATAGCCGCGCCGGTTCAGGAAGATCAGCGACTGTTCCTTGCGTTCCAGCCGCTGTCCGATGGCATCGAGCAGTTGCGGCGACATGCCGTGCTTCATTTGCAACCGGCGCGTGTCCACCAACCGCATGGACGGCAGCGTGCTGGAACGCGCGCGCCCGGGCAGCGTCAGGCGCAGGTAGCGGCCGCGTTCGGCGTGCTGCCAGGTTTCCAGGGACGGGGTGGCAGAGCCCAGCACCACGGGGATGTCCAGATCGTGCGCGCGCCATACGGCCAGGTCACGCGCCGAATAGCGCAGGCCGTCCTGCTGCTTGTAGGACGCGTCGTGTTCCTCGTCCACCACGATCAGACCAAGCTTGCCAAGCGGCGCGAAGATCGACATGCGCGTGCCAAGCAGCATGCGCGCTTCGCCTCGCTGGGCGCGCGCCCAGGCCTGCAAGCGTTCGCCGTCGGACAGCCCGCTGTGCATGACCGCCAGCCCGTCCGGCCCCACCACCACTTCCAGCCGCGCGCGCAGCGCCCCTTCCAACTGGGGCGTGAGGTTGATTTCGGGCACCATCAGCAACACCTGGCGGCCCTGAGCCAGCACCTGTTCGGCGGCGCGCAGGTAGACCTCGGTCTTGCCGCTTCCCGTCACGCCATGCAGCAGCACGGGTTTGAAAGACGTCAGTGCGCCGATGGCGTCCACGGCGGCAAGCTGCGCGTCATTCAATTCGGGGGGCTGGTCAGCCTTGGCCGGCGTGCGCACCGGTTTGCGCTTGCGGTTGTCCAGACGGGTCACGGGGCCACCGGCCGAGCGCTTGCCTTGATACGCCGTGGGCTTGCGCAGCGGCGGCGGCAAGGTCGGCAACATGACCTCGCCCAGCGGCCGCTGGTAGTAGTCCGCCGCAAAGCGCGCCAGCCGCAGCCAGTCCTCGTCAAAGGGGGGCAGGTCGTCCAGCACCTGTTCAATCGGGCGGATCTGCTTGGGGTCGTAGGACGGCTCGGCCGGGTTGTCCACCACCACCCCGATCATCTTGCGCCGGCCAAACGGCACGATCACCCGCAAGCCCACAGCGACGGGCGCATCACTGCGGTAGTCGAACGGGCCGGGCAACGGCACATCCAGCGCCACGCGCACCCAGCAAACGGCTTCGGCGGGCGGGCTTGGCAGCAAATCAGACATGGAGGCGGGTGGGCGTCACGGAGAGGGATTAATCCAAAGGGATGAGGACCAACGGTGGAAGCGGCGTGCGGGCAATGGTGGCCCGGATGCGCCAAGCGACTCCATGGGCGCCTGTGGATAACTTTGGGGAAAAGGCTGGGGCAACATCAACTTTCGGAATAAGCCTGGATTGCCCGGTCGGGACCAATCCAGTGGAAAACTCGCTTTTTCCTTTTTAAATCAACAATCTATGCAATGTTCCAAGATTGTAAACTAGCTTCTAAAGGGTTTTCCCCAAGCAAATTCCTGCTGTGCACAAGTCCTTGCCGGGGCCCTCGAACTTCGGCCCTTGGGACCGAAGCGTCCACTCACTTACCCGCGCAGCGAGCGGCTATGTTGGTGGACTTCTTCAACCAGTTCGGCTACGGCTTCGGGCGGAGTAAAGCGCGAAATCCCGTGTCCCAGGTTGAACACGTGGCCGCCCTTGCCCACCGGGCCGAACGCGTCCAGCACCCGGCGTGCTTCAGCGCGAATGGCGGGGCCGCCGCCAAACAATGCCATCGGGTCCAGGTTGCCCTGGAAGGCCACGGAATCCCCGGTGCGGCGGCGCGCCGCGGCCAGGTCAACCGTCCAGTCCAGCCCCACCGCGTCGCAGCCACACGCTGCGATCTGCTCAAGCCATTGGCCACCGCCCTTGGTAAACACAATGACCGGCACGCGCCGACCTTCGTGTTCGCGAGTCAGGCCGTCGACGACGCGCTTGGTATAGGCCAGCGAAAACTGCTGGAACAGGCCGTCCGCCAGTACACCGCCCCAGCTGTCGAACAACATGACCGCTTGCGCGCCCGCGGCGATCTGCGCGTTCAGGTATTGCAGCGTGGCCTCGGCGTTGATCTCCAGGATGCGGTGCAGCAGATCGGGCCGCGAATACAGCATCGTCTTGATCAGGCGGTAGTCGTCGCTGCCCTTGCCCTCGACCATATAACAGGCAATGGTGAACGGGCTGCCCGCAAAGCCGATCAACGGCACCTTGCCGTCCAGCTCGCGGCGGATCACGCTGACCGCGTCGAACACGTAGCGCAGCTTGTCCATGTCGGGCACCGCCAGGCGGGCCACGTCCTGCTCGTCGCGCACCGGGTGCGCAAAGCGCGGGCCTTCGCCTTCCGCGAAATCCAGGCCCAGGCCCATGGCGTGCGGCACGGTCAGGATGTCGGAGAACAGGATGGCCGCGTCCAGGTCAAAGCGCGCAAGCGGCTGCAACGTGACTTCCATGGCGTAGTCCGGGTTCTGAGCCAGGCCCATGAAAGAGCCTGCGCGAGCCCGCGTGGCGCGGTACTCGGGCAGGTAGCGACCCGCCTGGCGCATCAGCCAGATCGGGGTATAGGGCACGGACTCGCGCAAAAGCGAGCGCAAGAACACATCGTTCTTCAAGCTGGAAGCAGACACGACTATCCTCGTTGATCGGAAGCCGTGATTTTACTTCCCTTGGGCGGCAAGTAGCGGCAAGCCCGCACACAGTGCTTGCCAAGGCGCAAAAGGAGGCACTGGCGCGCCGCTCAGCCACGCAGGCTGCGCAACTGCGCCGCCTGGCGAAACGGGGCGGCGTCGATGCCGTGCTTGCGCATCAGCGCCCAGAAGGCCCGCCGATGCTTGGCGGATGCCCGCGCCGCCTGCGCCACATTACCGCCGTGGCGCGACAGCGCATGGTGGATGTAATCGCGCTCGAACCCGGCCACCACCCGCGACTTCGCCAGGCGAAACGCTTCGTGCGCGGGTAGCCGCCGGGGGTCGCGCAGGTTGGCCAGGCCCTGTTCCAGCACGTCGGGTGCCACGCGCGGCCGCGGCGCATGCGGCGGCACGCCCGCGCCGTCGCCGCGCGCCTGATAGTGGGCGGCCGGTTCCTGCACCTCGGACGCGCCTCGTTGCGACCAAGGCGGCGGCCGGCCGGCCACCGGTCGGCGCAGGCGTCCCAGCCGCACTCGCATGCTTTCCAGGCAGGCAGGCTGCGCCATGAAGTCGGTGGCGCCCAGGCCCAGCAAGTCTTCGATGGCGGGCGCCTTCATATCGTCCATCAGCAGCAGCAATGGCGTCGTCAGGTCCGCGCCTGCCATCGACAGCGCCGTGCGGGCCCACGCTACCGACGAGGGGGCCACCGGCAGGACGCAGCTGTCGTAGCGGCGCAAAGACACCGCCATGCGCGCCAGCACCTGGACGTCCGGCGTCCCGTCGCACGGCAGCGCCGTGATGCACGCCGCTGCGGTTTGCGTGGCGTTTGTGCGCGCGGCGGCAGGCGTGGCATCCATGGGCACCAGATGCAGGCGTATGCGGGGCAAGCCGCTTTGATGACGCGCCACCCAGTCCCGCATGGCGGCCTCGTGGCCGGGCGCCAGCAGCACCCCGCAATCCAGCACTTGTCGCACCGCTTTCCCCTTGGCTTGTCAGGCAAAGTTGAAGGCTACTGTTGCGGATGCGGCCCAGCTATTCGTATCGAACGCATTGCGGTCGCCCCGTCGGCGGCATTGCGGCAAGCCGCTGCCTGCCGCGGCGGGCATGAAAAAAGCGGCCAAGGGCCGCTTTTTTCGATCCGGGCGAACCCGGCGTGTACTGCTTTGCCGCTTAGTGCGAACGACCGCCTTGGCGCAGCTTGCGCGCCGCGATGGCTTGCGCAGCCAGCATGGCGAGTTCAGCTTCGACAACTGCGATGTCAGCCTTGTCCTTGGCGTTCGCCAGGGCCTCTTCGGCCTTCTTGCGAGCTTCCACGGCGCGGGCTTCGTCCAGGTCGGAAGCACGGATAGCGGTGTCGGCCAAAACCGTCACGCTGCCCGGCTGCACTTCCAGAATGCCCCCGGCGACGAAGATGTTTTCCTCGCCTTGGTCGGCACGAACGATCTTGACCGTACCGGGGCGTATGCGCGAAATCAGCGGGGTGTGGCCGGGCAAGATGCCCAGTTCACCCGCTTCGCCAGGCAGCACCACGAACTTCGCCTCACCGGAGAAGATCGCTTCCTCTGCGCTGACGACATCCACATGCAGGGTAGCCATATCGGTTCCTTATTGCAGTTTCTTGGCCTTCTCGAAGGCCTCGTCGATCGAACCGACCATGTAGAAGGCCTGTTCCGGCAGGGCATCGCACTCGCCGTTCACGATCATCTTGAAACCACGGATGGTTTCGGCCAGCGGAACGTACTTGCCGGGCGAGCCGGTGAACACTTCAGCAACGTGGAACGGCTGCGACAGGAAGCGCTGGATCTTACGCGCGCGGGCCACGGCCTGCTTGTCTTCCGGCGACAGTTCGTCCATGCCCAGAATCGCGATGATGTCGCGCAGTTCCTTGTAGCGTTGCAGCGTTTGCTGCACGCCACGCGCAACGGCGTAGTGCTCTTCGCCGACGACTTGCGGGTCGAGCTGGCGGCTGGACGAATCCAGCGGGTCCACGGCCGGGTAGATACCCAGCGAAGCGATGTCACGCGACAGCACGACGGTGGAGTCCAAATGCTGGAAGGTCGTGGCAGGCGACGGATCGGTCAAGTCATCCGCAGGGACGTACACGGCCTGGATGGACGTGATCGAGCCCGTCTTGGTCGACGTGATGCGCTCTTGCAGCTTGCCCATTTCTTCAGCCAGCGTGGGCTGGTAGCCCACGGCCGACGGCATACGGCCCAGCAGTGCGGACACTTCGGTACCGGCCAACGTGTAGCGGTAGATGTTGTCCACGAAGAACAGGATGTCGCGGCCTTCGTCACGGAACTTCTCGGCCATCGTCAGGCCGGTCAGCGCCACGCGCAGACGGTTGCCCGGGGGTTCGTTCATCTGGCCGAACACCATGGCGACCTTGTCCAGAACGTTCGACTCTTCCATTTCGTGGTAGAAGTCGTTGCCTTCGCGGGTACGCTCACCCACGCCGGCAAACACCGACAAACCGCTGTGCTGCTTGGCGATGTTGTTGATGAGTTCCATCATGTTCACGGTCTTGCCCACGCCGGCGCCGCCGAACAGGCCGACCTTGCCGCCCTTTGCGAACGGGCAGACCAAGTCAATAACCTTGATGCCGGTTTCCAGCAGTTCCACCGACGGCGACAGTTCGTCGAAACGGGGAGCCGCTTGGTGAATGCCACGCTTTTCTTCGTGCTGGATCGGGCCGGCTTCGTCGATGGGACGACCCAGCACGTCCATGATGCGGCCCAGCGTGCCGGTGCCGACCGGCACCGAGATCGGAGCGCCCGTGCCCGTGACCTTCATGCCGCGACGCAGACCGTCGCTGGAGCCCAGCGCAATGGTACGCACCACGCCGTCGCCCAGCTGTTGCTGCACTTCCAGCGTCAGGCCCTTTTCAGCGAACGACGAAGACTCGTCGTCAGCCAGGGTAAGCGCTTCATAGATCTTGGGCATGTGATCGCGGGGGAACTGAATATCCACCACGGCGCCGATGCACTGAACGATGGTTCCGTTGCTCATGTCGATTCCTTGCTTGATAGCTTTAGACGGGAGCTGCCTGCCTTAAACGGCGGCAGCGCCCCCTACGATTTCCGAAATTTCTTTGGTGATCGCGGCCTGGCGGGTCTTGTTGTAGACCAGTTGCAGCTCTCCGATGACCTTCTTGGCGTTGTCCGACGCCGCCTTCATGGCGACCATCCGGGCCGACTGCTCCGAAGCCATGTTCTCGGCCACGGCTTGATACAGCAGGCCTTCAACGTAACGCTGCAGCAGGTCGTCGATCACGCTACGGGCGTCGGGTTCGTAGATGTAATCCCAGCTGTAGTCCGACTTCACTTCCGACGTCTTGGCCAGGCTTTCGGCACCCGATTGGTACGGATCATCCAAACCACTGGCCAACGGCAGCAGGCGCAGGAACAGCGGCTCCTGCTTCATCGTGTTGACGAAGCGGGTCGAAGCCACGTACAGCGCGTCGATGCGGCCGTCCAGGTAGGCGTCCAGCTGCACCTTGATCGCGCCCAGCAGGCGGTCCAGTTGCGGCTTGTCGCCCAGTTGCACTTCCTGGGAAACCAGTTTGGCGCCGATACGGGTCAGCACACCCACGCCCTTGTTGCCGAAAGCGGTCGCTTGCACGGCGATGCCGTTTTTCTCGAACTCTTTCAGCTTGCCCAACGTCACGCGAGTGATGTTGGTGTTCAAGCCGCCGCACAAACCCTTGTCAGTCGTCACCATGACCACGCCGACCGCTTTGATTTCGCGTTCGACCAGGTACGGGTGGCTGTACTCGGGGTTGGCTTGCATCAGGTGCGCAGCAATCTCGCGCACCTTGGTGGCGTACGGACGACCAGCACGCATCCGTTCCTGCGCCTTGCGCATTTTGGATGCGGCGACCATTTCCATCGCCTTGGTGATCTTGCGCGTGTTTTGCACGCTCTTGATCTTGGTTCGGATTTCCTTAATTCCGGGCATTGCGCTTTCCTGTGAAGACTGGCCGATGGGTTCCGCTCACGCCTCAACCATCCGGTAAGGACGGGTGAGGCGTTGCAGACGCCTAACCCATCACTTTCTTAAAAAGCACCGTGCTTCTTGAATTCCTGAACGGCGGTGGCCAGTTCGGCCTCGTCGTCCTTGGACAGTTCCTTGGTGTCTTCGATGCGCTGGATCATGGCCGCATGCTTGGCCTTCAACTGATCCTTCAGCGACTTCTCGAACGACAGCACTTGGGCCACGTCCACGTCATCCAGGTAGCCGTTGTTGACCGCGTACAGCGTGACGGCCAGTTCCCACACTTGCAGCGGCTGGTATTGCGGCTGCTTGAGCAGTTCGACCACGCGCTTGCCGCGTTCCAGCTGGCGACGGGTGGCGTCGTCCAGGTCGGAGGCGAATTGCGCGAAGGCGGCCAGTTCACGGTACTGCGCCAAGTCGGTACGGATACCGCCGGACAGCTTCTTGACGACCTTGGTCTGAGCAGCGCCACCCACACGCGACACCGAGATACCGGCGTTGATTGCGGGGCGGACACCGGCGTTGAACAGGTCGGTTTCCAGGAAGATCTGGCCGTCGGTGATCGAGATCACGTTGGTCGGAACGAAGGCGGACACGTCGCCAGCCTGCGTTTCGATGATCGGCAGTGCGGTCAGCGAACCGGTCTTGCCCTTGACGGCGCCGTTGGTGAACTTTTCGACGTAGTCTTCGTTCACGCGGGCAGCACGTTCCAGCAGACGCGAGTGCAGGTAGAACACGTCGCCCGGGTAAGCTTCGCGGCCCGGCGGACGGCGCAGCAGCAGCGACACCTGGCGGTAGGCCCAGGCTTGCTTGGTCAGATCGTCATAAACGATCAGGGCGTCTTCGCCACGATCGCGGAAGTATTCGCCCATGGTGCAACCGGCGTAGGCGGCCAGGTATTGCATGGCGGCCGAGTCCGAAGCCGAAGCGGCCACGACGATGGTGTATTCCATCGCGCCGTGCTCTTCCAGCTTGCGCACCACGTTGTTGATCGTGGAAGCCTTCTGGCCGATAGCGACGTACACGCAGGTGACGCCCTTGCCCTTCTGGCTGATGATCGTGTCGACGGCGACAGCGGTCTTGCCGGTTTGGCGGTCGCCAATGATCAGCTCGCGCTGGCCACGGCCGATCGGCACCATCGAGTCGATAGCCTTGACGCCGGTTTGCAGCGGCTGCGACACCGAGCGGCGGGCGATAACGCCAGGCGCCACTTTTTCAATGATGTCGGTTTCTTTGGCGTTGACCGGGCCCTTGCCGTCGATCGGCTCGCCCAGCGTGTTGACCACGCGGCCTTTCAGTTCCGGACCGACCGGGACTTCCAGAATGCGGCCGGTCGTCTTGACCTGGTCGCCTTCGGAGATGCCGGTGTAGTCGCCCAGAATAACGGCGCCGACGGAATCGCGCTCAAGGTTGAGCGCCAGACCGAAAACATTGTTGGGAAATTCGAGCATTTCGCCCTGCATCACGTCGGACAAGCCGTGGATGCGGGTAATACCGTCGGTCACGGACACGACGGTGCCCTGAGTACGGACATCAGCCGAAGCGCCCAGGCCCTCGATGCGGCTCTTGAGCAGTTCGCTGATCTCGGAGGGATTGAGTTGCATATTGACTCCTGGAATCCTGTTAGTTGCCTTAAGCGGCGAGCTGATCGCGCATGCGGACCAATTGAGCTTGTACGGAAGTATCGAGCACTTGGTCGCCGACAGCCACGCGCACGCCGCCGATCAACGACTGGTCGACGGTGACGTTGGGCTTGAGCTTGAGGCCGAATTTTTGTTCAAGGGCGGCAACCAGGTCTTTGACCTGGGCGTCGCTCAGCTCGAACGCGCTGGTGATTTCCGCCTGCGCCGTGCCCTCGTGACGATTGCGCAGCACCACGAATTGCGAGGCGATGTCGGGCAGCAGCAGCAGCCGGTCGTTTTCAACCAGCAACTCGATGAAATTACGGGCGGCCTGCGGCAATTCGGCCTTGATCAGGCCGGAGAACAGCTCGACGCGCTGCTTATCGCCCAGACGCGGGTCGGCCATGGCCTCGCGCACGTCGGGGTTGGAGGCGACCTGCGACATTTCGCTGACCAGGTCGGCCCAAGCCGGCAAGCCGGCCTTGTCGTCGCGCGCTGCGCTGAAGAGCGCTTCAGCGTAGGGCCGGGCAACAGTGGAAAGTTCAGCCATGACGGTCCCGGATTAAAGCTGCGCGCGAAGCTGGTTGAGCAGCTCGGCGTGGGCGCGGGCGTCAACCTCGCGCTTGAGGATCTGTTCAGCACCCTTGACAGCCAACGCGGCAACATCGTCGCGCAGCGAGTCACGAGCGCGCTGGACTTCCTGCGCGGCATCCTGAGCAGCCTGAGCCACGATACGGGCGCGTTCAGCTTCCGCTTCACGGCGGGCTTGCTCGATCAAGGAGGCGGCTTGCTTCTCGGCCTCGATGATGCGGGCGTGGTTTTCGGACTTGGCAGAAGCCTCGATCAGACTGACGCGCGCCTGGGCTTGAGCCAAGTCGGCTTTGCCCTTCTCGGCGGCGGCAAGGCCGTCGGCGATTTTTTGGCGGCGCTCGTCCATCGCCTTCGTCAGAGGAGGCCACACGAATTTCATCGTGAACCAGCCCAGAACGAAGAACACGAGCATCTGGAAAATGATCGTCGCGTTCAGATTCACGGTCGTTCCTTTAACACCTTGCGGCTCCGACCGCACCCGGAAAGGGGCGTCACGGAGCACTCGATACTTTGCTGGCCGGCGACGGGGCTGTTGCCCACATCGCCGCCAACGTCATGACCCGCCTATTCGCCGGCGGGCGCTGCCTTAACCGACGAACGGGTTGGCGAAGGCGAACAGCATGGCAATACCCACGCCGATCAGGAATGCCGCGTCGATCAGGCCGGCCAGCAGGAACATCTTCGTTTGCAGAGCGTTCATCAGCTCAGGCTGACGAGCCGAAGCTTCCAGATACTTGCCGCCCATCAATGCGATGCCGATGCAAGCGCCGATAGCACCCAAACCGATGATGAGACCGCAAGCGAGGGCAACGAAAGCGACGTTGGTCATGACAACTCCTTGGTTAGAAATCTGAAGTCAAAAATTGAAAAATAAGGGGTACAGCTCAATGCAAGATAATCTTGCTATCCCACGCTGGCCGGGTGGCCAGCGCAGGAAATTCGGGGGATCAGTGGCCTTCGTGTGCCTGGCCGAGATACACCAGCGTCAGCATCATGAAGATGAAGGCCTGCAGAAGAACGATCAGGATGTGGAAGATCGCCCAGATGGAGCCGGCCAGGATGTGGCCGATTCCCAAGCCGATGCTGGCGCCGTTAAAGCCGGTCCAGGCGCCGCCCAGCAGGGCGATCAGCATGAAAATCAGTTCGCCGGCGAACATGTTGCCGAACAACCGCATGCCCAGCGACACGGACTTGGCGGCGTATTCGATCAGGTTCAGCAGCAGGTTGAACGGGGCCAGCACAACGGCGCCCAGGCCATGCGCATGGAACGGCGCGGTGAACAGTTCTTTGACGAAGCCGCCCGGGTGCTTGATCTTGATGCCGTAATAGAACATCAGCAGCAGCACGCCCAGCGACATGCCCATCGGCACGTTCAAGTCGGCCGTCGGCAAAATGCGGTGGTAATAGAGGGGGTCGCCGTGATGCGCACCCAGGCCGGTCAGGCGCCAGATGGAGGGCAACAGATCAACCGGCAGCAAGTCCAGCGCGTTCATCAGGATGATCCAGAGGAACACGGTGAGCGCCAGCGGGGCGATGAAAAGACGGCTTTTGGCGTTGTGGACGATGCCCTTGGCCTGGTCGTCGACCATGTCGACGATCATTTCCACGAAAGCCTGGAAGCGGGTCGGCACGCCACTGGTGGCGCGGCGAGCAGCGCGCCACAGAAAGAAAATGACGATCAGACCCATCAGGCCGGACCAGAACAACGAGTCGTAATTGATGACGTCGAACTGAGCAATTGCGCTCTGTTTTTCACCGGTATTGTTCAGATGCACCAGGTGATGCTGAATATACGCGGACTGAGGCGACACATCGCTGGCAGCAGCCATTTGAATCCTACCCTATTTGCTGTATGCCCGAACCCTTGCGAGCCGGACGATTCCACGATCACGTTTGCCGCTACTTACTGCTCGGCGCTAAGACAACTTGCGGAACATCAAGAGCAGGAGGTAGCCCTTCAATGTGAGTATCAAACCCAGCAGTGCGGCAGGCCAAACCAGACTGTCCTGTGCCACACGCGAAAGCATCCACAACAACAATGCCGTTGCGAATAACTTGATCAACTCACCAGAGAGAAAGGTAAAAGGGTTGGCGCGACCAGCCCGAACGCTGACAACCAGGCGCAATGCAAACAATGCATTGGGTATGAAATACGCTCCCGCCCCCGCCAGCGCCGACCAACCCGCCGCCGCCCCTCCGACAACTCCCGCAATTACTGCCGCTGCGAGCCCCATGGCGCCCTGCGCCGCCAATGCCAACAGGAGACCTCGGCTTGCTTGAGCATTCAGCGCGGCGCGATCCGCGTCGCTAAGCACCAGAACTTTTACTTCATCATCCTGGTCCAACAAATCTCGCTGCTGGTGCAGTTGCGGTTTTTCACCGGGTTTTTCGCCCGTTTTTTCACCATACAACGCGCCTTGCATCGAGCCTTGTGCTGAGCTTTGCGCTGCCTCTACTTCTGACCCGCGCATCTTTTGCATCAAGCATCCCCGCTGCACTACTACCCTGTCAGAACCGGCTTGCCCATGCATGTCAGTGCTTTTCAGCCCCGCTTTTGCATACCCGGCCGCCACGTGTTCTTATCCCGCAAGCGTCAAACCCGCAGAGTATAGCGTGAATCTTTTTGCCCAAGCAAATGAACTTTCGGCCGTTTGTAAGGTGGATGCAACGGCCGCGCAAAGGTGAAATTAGGGACGCGAGCAATGCTTGCTCAACGGCCCCGCAAGCCTTGCCCCACGCGGCCCGCGATAAAAAATCGGCCCTTGTTCAAAGGGCCGATTTTAGTTTCGACAAGCGGTGCTAATACACCGACACCGCGCAGATCAATCTTCCTTGACCGGCGGCGGCGCCCACAGGCCGTCCAGCGCGGTGTCCTGCGGCCAGTACAAACGCATGCTTAACAGGAACGGGCCGTCGGCGGCCGGCGAGCTGATCCAGTTGGAACGCTTCTTCTCACCCGGGTCGCGTCGCTGGATGTAGATGTCCAGCGAACCGTCCGCGTTGTACTTCAGGCCATCGGTGCTGCGCAGCGCGTAGCGGTTGGCCGGGTTCTCGCCAAAGCCGTGCTTGTCGTTATAGACGTGCAGCGACCAAAACGCATTGGCCGGCGGCAGCTGGCCCTTGTCGAAGTGCAGCACGTAGTCTTCATCGGACTTGAGCTGGCGGCCCTTCGAGTCAGACACGGTCACCGGATACAGCACGTCTTCCGGCGTCGGCGCGCCCAAGCCTGCGTAGGCGATGGCGGCGCGGCGCGAATAGTCGGTTCCATAGGTGCCGATGCCGGACAGCACGGTATTCCAGCCGTTGATCGGCGTACCCAGGCGCGCCACGCCATCGGCGATACGGCGACCCGCCAGCGGTTGCGCGTCGGCCAGCGCCTGTTGCACCGTCGGGCTCAGGCGACCATACGAGAACGGTTGACGGCTATCCAGGCCGATGCGGCGCATGCGATCCAGGATGGGCGTGTCGTTGGCGTGCGGCGGGTTGTTGCGCAGCACGTCGAAGAACACCGTGAAGAACGACGCGGCGTCCATGCTGGCGGCTTGTTCGGCGGGCGTGCCGTCCGGAACATTCACCGGCGTCGGCATAGGCAAGCCGCTGCCAATTGGCGCCGAGCCCACGCGCGAACCGGTTTGCGGATACGCGTTGCCGGCGTTGCGGTTGCGGGACGGGGTGGTGGCAGACGCTGCCGGGGCGAGCAGCGGCGACGCGGTCATGCCGGCCTGGATCTGATTCACGGCAGCATAGTCTTGCGGGCCACCGGTTTGGGTCCAGCCGATCAGCCAACCCGTCGAGGTCGGGCTGTGGATGACGTCCATGCCCGTGGGCAGGGTCCCTTGCCAGTTCGGGCCGACGATCGCAAACGACTGCGCGCCGCGGCCGTTGGTGCGCGTGCCGCGCGAGGCGAACACGTCGCTCCACATGTCCAGCGCCGACAGCACCGAGTAACGGCCGCCGGTATCGGGCAGGTTCACGATCAGCGGCGCTTGCGACACGTCGAACCACAGGCTGGAGTACAGCGCATCGGCGCTGGGCCACGGCGTATCGGAGGCGCGCGGGTCCGGGAACGCGGTCTTGTGGCCGAACTGGTTGACGGGCGCGCGGCCATCCAGCGGCGTCTGTACGGCGGTAGCCTTGCGACGCGCCAACTCCATCAGCACCATCGGGTAGGCGTAGACATAGGCGTCGATCGCGGTGTCACGCAATTCCGCTTCGCTCATCTGCGGCGCGGGCGCGGACGAGGCCGGATAAGGCGTTTCGGAAACCAGGCGCAGCGAGGGCTGCGGCGATTGAGCCTGGGTGGCGGTCATGAAGCAGACGCTCAACGCGCCGGCGAGTACCGCGGTCGACCACCGGCGGTTAGCGATAAATGTACGCATGCAAGGCTCCTTCTTGATTTTGTTTGCTAGCGAGCCGCCGCGCGGGACTTGCCAGTGGGGCAAGCCGCTCTGGCGCGGCACCTCTTGATGACGCTTGACCAGCATAGGGAAGAACCCTGCAACAAGGTGCTGCCCAGACGTTTCAAGGCGCAACGTGCCTGCACGCCCTCCGCGCCCATGAAAAAGCGCGCCGGTGCGGGCGCGCTGGGCATCCCGCGACATTGGCGCGGGCGTTTTACTGTCGTAACAAGCCTTAACGGTGTTTAAAGTCCGGTTTGCGCTTTTCCGTGAAAGCGGCCATGCCTTCCTTCTGGTCTTCGGTGGCGAACAACGAATGGAACACGCGGCGCTCGAACAACAAGCCTTCGTTCAACGAGCCTTCGAACGCGCGGTTCACGCATTCCTTGGCCATCATCACGGATGGCAGCGACATCGAGGCGATCACGGTGGCCGCATCCAGCGCTTCTTCCATCAGCTTGTCGGCCGCCACCACGCGGGACACCAGGCCGGCGCGCTCGGCTTCTTCAGCGCCCATCATGCGGGCGGTCAAGGCCAGGTCCATGGCCTTGGCCTTGCCCACCGCGCGCGGCAGGCGCTGCGTGCCGCCCGCGCCGGGGATCACGCCCAGCTTGATTTCGGGCTGGCCGAACTTGGCGGTGTCGGCGGCGATGATGATGTCGCACATCATGGCCAGCTCGCAGCCACCGCCCAACGCGTAGCCGGCGACGGCGGCGATCACGGGTTTGCGAATGCGCTTCAGCGTTTCCCAGTTGCGGGTGATGTATTCGCTGCCATACACGTCCATGTACGACCAGTCTTTCATGGCGCCGATGTCCGCGCCCGCGGCAAACGCTTTTTCGCTGCCGGTGATGACCACGCAGCCGATGTCGGCGTTGGCCTCGAACGCCAGCAGCGCCGCGCCGAGCTCATCCATCAGTTGATCGTTCAGCGCGTTCAGCGCCTTGGGGCGGTTCAGCGTCAACAGACCGACGCGGCCCCGGGTTTCGACCAGCACAAACGACTCGCTCATTGAATGTCTCCAGTAGGAAGTATGAAATAAGATACGAGCATGAAAAAAGACAACGCTTGCCCCGTACTTTACCGCCTGACGCCCTATGACCCGGCCGGACACCGCTACCGGATAACCCTAACGATCGACGCCCCCTCGCCCGACGGCCAGCGCTTGTCGTTGCCGGCCTGGATTCCGGGTAGCTATCTGATCCGCGACTTTTCCCGCCAGATTGAATCCGTGGCGGCGTACTCGGGTTCGCGCCGGGTGATTGTCGACAAAATCGATAACCACACCTGGCAGGCCGCGTCCGTCGACGGCCCCCTGCGCGTGGAATACGTGGTCTATGCCTGGGACTTGTCGGTACGCGGCGCGCACCTGGATGAAACGCATGGCTTTTTCAATGGCACCAGCGTCTTCCTGCGCGTACACGGGCAAGACCACCTGCCTTGCCTGCTTGACCTGGCGCCCCCGCGCGGCATCGACGGCTGGAAGGTCTACACCAGCCTGCCGGAAGCCACCGGCCAGCGGGGCGCGGCACGGCGCCACGGCTTTGGGCTGTACCTGGCGCCCGACTACGATGCGCTGATCGACCACCCGGTGGAAATGGGCCGGCCGCAGGCGGTCAGCTTTACCTCGCATGGCGCCGAGCACGAACTGGTGTTCACGGGCGTGGCGCCCAACCTGGATTTGGCGCGCATCGCGTCCGACGTGAAAAAGATCTGCGACACGCAGATTGAATTCTTCGAGCCGCGCACCAAGCGCGCGCCCTTCCTGGACAGCTCGAACCGCTACGTGTTCATGACCATGATCACGGGCGACGGCTACGGCGGCCTGGAGCACCGCGCCAGCACCGCGCTGATGACGGCCCGCAAAGACCTGCCGGTGCTGGGCCAGCAAGGCCAGGGGGAAGGCTATCGCGGCTTTCTCGGTCTGGTCAGCCATGAGTACTTCCACACCTGGAACGTCAAGCGCATCAAGCCGCAGGCGTTTGCCCCCTACCATCTAGAGCAGCCCGACCTGACGCGTTTGTTGTGGGTGTTTGAGGGCTTCACGTCTTACTACGACGACCTGCTGCTGCTGCGTTCCGGCGCAATCACGCAAACGGAATATCTGCGCCTGCTGGCCAAGACCATCACCAGCGTCGCCCGCACCCCGGGCCGCGCCAAACAGTCGGTGGCGGAAAGTTCGTTCGACGCGTGGACGCGGTATTACAAGCAGGACGAGAACTCGCCCAATGCGCTGGTCAGCTACTACACCAAGGGCGCGCTGGTGGCGCTGGGGCTGGACTTGCTGATCCGCCGTGAAAGCGGCGGCGCGCGCTCGCTGGACGACGTGATGCGTTTGCTATGGGACCGCTACGGCCGCGACTTCTATCAGGGCAAGCCGCAAGGCCTGCCGGAAGACGCGCTGCCGGGGCTGATCCTGGAAGCCACCGGCGTGGACACCCGGCGCTTCATCGCACGCCACGCCTACGGCACGGCCGACGTGCCGCTGGCCGAACTGCTTGCCGATCAAGGCATCACGCTGCACTGGAAAACGTCGGTCAATATACCTACGCTGGACGTGCGCACGCGCAAGCAAGGCGACGCGCTGACGCTTGCCACGGTGCTGGAGGGCGGCGCGGCCCACAAGGGCGGGCTGTCGGCGGGTGACGTACTGGTGGCGCTGGACGGACTGCGGGTGGAAGCGCCGGCGGGCCTGGACATGCTGCTGTCGCAATACCTGCCGGGCGACCGCGTGACGGTGCACGTTTTCCGGCGGGACGAACTGCGCGCCTTCCGCGTCAAGCTCAATGCGCCCGAAGCGCTGGACTGCGTGTTGACGGTGTAGGAAACACGGGCGGGCGCGCTATCGGCCCGCCCCGGTCATTACCCTGGCCACTGATCCCTATTCGTAAAACAGCGTCACGGTGGCGGTGGCATTGATGAGTCCCGCCACCAGCGTGTCGTCCGTCTGGTAATAGCGCGCCACCAGCGGGATAGACAGCCTTTCCTTGTCAACCGTCGTCACGGCGGTTGTCAATGCCGTGCGCGTGCCCAGCGGTTGGACGACGTTGCTGCCCAGATCGCCCTGCAGCAGTTGCACGCCGACGCCGCGCGCCATACCGTCCCCTTGGGCGTTCTTGATGACGTGTTCCGGCGTGCCATCCGCATCGATCCGATAGGCCACCTTGACGCCTTGATCGCATTCAAGATTAATGCCAAACGCCTTCTCCCCGGCCGTGGCGCCGCGATGACCCAGGTGACGGTTGTTGATCGTCAGCAGATCCACCTTTACCGTTTGCCCGTCACGGACCGTGCAACCCATGCTGTTGACCTCGTACGCCACATTGCTGAACTCCACCATATTGCTGCGCAGAGCACCGTAATAAACATCCGCGCGATGCGCGAAGGACACCCCGGACTTGATCGGGCCGGTCTTGATGAGTGTGAAGGTGAATTTCTGCGGCGGGTAATACTGCCAGTTCCGGAGCTGAAACCGAATTCTGGGGTAGTTCATGTACACCCCGCCCTCGTGCGTCCAGAATATCCGCATGCCTATGCCTGGAATGCCGCTTTCATAGACGTCTTTGTAGCCAGGCACGGGCTTGGCGCCCGCCTGCAATCCATACGAAAACCACTCGCCGTTGGTGGTGCAGCGCAGATAGCCGATGCCTTGGTCGATATTCTTGCTGTAAATGATGCTGCCCACGGCCGCGTCACGTGGCGGCTTCATTTCTTTCAAGTCCTGCGCGGTAATGTACGTCGACAGAGATTCGCCAGTACATGCCGCCCAAGCCGGGCGTACCGCGCACATCAACAGGGAGATTCCAAAAACTGCGCGTCGCAACCATGTATTCATGACACCGAATCCTGTAGAGGAGCGGGGTGGGCGGACGTGCACGACAGCTCCAGCTGCGGGTAGTAATGCACGTCTTCGGACGCCGCCTGCTCGTCCACCTGATAAATGGCCTGACATTGCTGATCGGCGGCGGCTCCCCACTTGACCGCCAGCTGCCCTTGGCCCTGCAAGCCGCGCACAAAGGCCCGGCCGCCCTGGCCCACCAGCGTGACGGCATCGATGCCCGGGATGATGACTTCCGCACCCATCGGGATCGTTGCGCCGTGCTCACGCACCAGCTTCAGCAAGATCGGCCGGCCCGCCACGGTGGGGTAGCGCAGCAACACGACTGCCCCCGCGCGCGGCGCCACCTGCTGCGAGGTAATTTCCAACTCGACGTCACGCGACGTGCCTTTAGGGTCCAGCGCAACCTCGTTGCGGCGGTAGGGCATCAACCCCGCCAAGGCACCATAGCCGTTCGCGCCGATGTACCCGCGCGAGCCCGAGACGATGGCCGCGCCGTAGGCGTCGGGCGCCTCAAGCACCGCCATCGTTTCGCCCTGCGCCTGGGTCGCGTTGATGCCGCCGGCGTGGGCGATCAAGGTGCCGCGCATGCCCGCGCCGTATTGGCGATAGCCGTCGCCGCCGCTACCCGACAAGCTGTAGTTGGCGTGCGCCGTGTCGTAGCGCACGCTGCCGCCCTGGTTGCGGCTGCCTTGACCGTTGGTGTGGTTATACGAACCGTAGACGTTGTAGCCAAACTGCCCTGACTCGCCGGCAGATCCGCTGACAGACGCATTGGCGCTGCGCTTGCCATTGCCTTCAAGGTTCATGGACGTACTGAGATACGGCGCATTCGATCCGCGTCCCAGGGGCAGGCTGAGGCTGAGCAGATACTGGTTGCCAGCGCGGCCGCGTTCGTCGCGGGCCCGCACCAGGCTGATATTCACGCTGCCCCAGGAATAGCCATTGGCGTAGCTGGCGTAATAGCTTGTGTCGCGGCGTTGATGCCGGTTCCAGTAGTTTTGCGAAACGCCGGACAGCGTCACGCTGCCCAAGTCATTGCCCAGGGGCTGGCTGATATTGAATTGAAGGCGGCTGCGCTCTTTGCCGCCATACGCCGACGGCCGGCGCGCTTCGCGGATGCGTGCAAATTCGCCAAGGCTCAAGTAATTTTCACTGGAAAAGCGATACGCCACCACGCTGAAGTTGGTGGAAGTAGGCTCCAGCAGCTTGCTGTAACTGAGCCGCACGCTGCGCCCGCTGGCCGTGTCGCGGGTAGAGCCCATCGCGGCGTGAGACTGCGTCAGGTCCGCCGCCAATGCGCCCAGCGGGGTGCTGACCGCCACGCCACCAAGAATTGCCCGATACTGCTGCGCCACGACCGCGCCGCCATAGCCCGTCACCGTATCGGACAAGCCGCGTTGATAGGTGCCCTGCATGAACGAGGGCGGAGCGTTCAGGGTGTCGTCACGATACCGCCCACCCGTTACGCTGAAGCGCGAACTGCCGGGACGCAGCAACTGGGCCACCGACGCGTAGGGCACCACGAACCGCTTGGTGCGCCCGTCGGCTTCGGTCACCGTCACGTCAAGATCGCCGGCGTAGCCTGTGTTGTAAAGGTCGTCGATGGCGAAAGGCCCGGGCGATACGGTGGTTTCGTACAGCAGGTTGTTGCCCTGGCGCACGCTGACCTTGGCCGTGGTGTCGGCCACGCCGCGCACCACCGGCGCAAAACCGCGCATGGAGTCCGGCAGCATGCGTTCGTCGCTGCTGAGCTGGAGGCCCGTGTACGGAACACTGTCAAAAAGATTGCCGGGCGTATAGAACTGCCCAAGCGTCAGTTGGGCACTGGCGGCGGTCACATCACGCTGCGCGTAGGTGCTTAACGCCTGATAACGGCTGCGCTGGCCCGGGCTGGAGCGATCGGTGTAGCTGAACGACCCGTTGTGCCGGAAGCGCCAGTCGCCCAGGTTCAGGCCCGCGTTCGCGCTGCTGTAGAAGGTGCGATCGGTGCGGTTGCCAAAGCGATTGGACGACAGGTTGATACCGTACCCCAGGAAGCCGGCGTTTATGCCCGCGTCCCATTCTTCAGGCGGAACGTAGCCACGCGCCACCGACTTCAGGTAGATCTGAGGAATGGAAAGGTCGGCGCGCAGCTCGGCTATATCCACCTCGAACTGGCTGGCCGGAGGCAGGTCATCGACACCCAGGCAGTCGGTGTCCGGGGCACGCGCGGCAGCGGTGTTCGCGCCGGACAGGTCGACGCCGATGCGCTCAAGCACCGTGGCCGGCAGGCAGGGCTGCATGCCGGCATGGACGGTGGCCGAAGAAGAGGACAAGGGCAAGGGCAAGGGCAAGGGCAAGGAGTCGGGCAAGAATGGCGACGTCGTTTTGATCTGGATGCGCTCGCGACCAATGCGGTTGCCGTTCAAATACAAGTCCAGCTGATAGACACCCGCTTCCAGGGCGTTGCCCTGCTGAAATCGGGATAGATCCACCGTTTGCCCTCGACGGCTGGCAAAGAAGGCGGGGTTGAATTCAACCGGTTCGGTCGCTTGAGCCGTGGCGCATGCCAAGCTAGACCAAAGCAGAAGCCAACGGTTGATGGGGGTACGGCGGGCCATGACGCCGCTTAAGGATCAAGACGACTTTCGCGCCGTACCGTTGCGCCGTAGTCGTTGACCGATTCGAATACCACGGCGCCCTTGGCGCCCGCCGCATTCGGCAGCTTTCCACTGCCCAGTTCCGTGACGGACCGGGGGGCCAGCATGCGGCTGGGCACTGATATTGCCCTGCCGTCCTGTAGCGTCAACGACACGGACGTCAACGACACGTGAAACGCGCTGTCGTTGCGCACCCGCAGCGCCGGGCCATTACCTGCCTGCACGATTTGCCAGCGCAATTGCGCGGCCGCATCGGCGGCGGTGCCGGGCAGGCCGACGGGTCGAAAGAACAATTTGATGCGGCTGCGAAAAGCCAGCTGCATGTGGTTTGCCACCTGCGCGGACGGCAGCGGTGGAACGTCCAGCACGTTAAGCCAGAAGACGGACTCGCGGTCGGCGGGCAAGGTGGATGACGGCGCATAGGCGATGCGCAGCGTCTGCCCCTTGCCGGGATTGATGCGGGCAAGCGGCGGCATGATTACGAACGGCGCGTTCACTTCATCAGGCGTGGCGTCCAGGTCGCCATCGTCGATCCAGGCTTGCACCAGCGCCGGCTGGCCGCCGTCATTGGTCAGCCGCAACGTGACTTCGCGTTCTTGGGCGGGATAGACGACGCGCGTGCCACCGATCACCACGTTGGATTGGGCGGACGGGGGCAGCAGGGTTGCACAAGCCAGGCACAGCAACGCGCAGAAATGGCGAAGCGTGGCCCGGCTTGCGTAGTCCGGAAGCCCCCTGAGCGTGCGCTCAAGGGGAACCGGCTTCATTCGTAGATCAGGTCCAGCAGGACTTCGGTCTGGACCGGGCCGGGCGTGGTGCTGGCGGTGGCCGCCAGGTACTGCGCGTAGAACTCGATCGTTGCGGCATTGCCCGCGATGTTGACCGATTCAGCGCCGTCGTTGGTGAACAGATTGATGGGCTGGTACTTGCTGTTCAGCAGTTGCACCTGTGCGTTGGAGGGGGTGTCGTTCCCGGAGGCAACCGCCCGGTTGATCAGCGCGCCCGTGGTGGGATCGACGTTTCCATCGCGGTTAAAGCGCGTGGTGACCTTGCTGCCGGAGCAGCCGGTCAGATTCAACGTGATGAGCTCGCGTGCGGCCACATCGTTCTGCTTGGCCAGCGCGCTGACGCTGACCGGCTTCAGATTCACCTGTTTGACGCCGCCCTGGCCCACATCCTTGATTTCGCAGGTGGACGATGACACGTAGCCCTCGAACACCAACTTCACATCGGCCGCCAATGCGCCGCCGCACAGCAGCAAGGACGAAAATGCGAGGCCTGCCGCAACAATCTTCTTATTCACCGAACTCTCCGACTGACTTGTCCCCAGGGCGCGCAACCCGCGCGCCCTGGGTCCGCCGCGTAGAGTCAGGCTGAAGCCTTCAACGCATCAACGCAGGGACGAGTGCCATTGTTTCGAATCCGTCGGGCCAGAAATATGAGAAAGTTCTCAAAGCAAAATCGCGGCGGGTCTGATGAGGTCGACGCGCAACACATCGGCCGGCTTCTGTCATCGCCGTTAATTCAGTTTGGCGCCCGACACGGTCACGGCCTGCTTCCACGTTTCCAGTTCACGGTCGATATGGCTGGCAAATTCGGCGGGCGTGGATCCCACGGTTTCATAGCCGTAGCCCGCCAGTTGCTGCTTCAAGGCAGGCACCGCTACCGCGTCGGCAATACCGCGACTCAACGCATCCACGATGCCCGGCGGCGTGCCGGCGGGCGCCAGCACGCCATACCAGCCGTTCACGACAAAGCCCGGCACGCTTTCGGCCACCGTCGGCACGTTGGGCAACAGCGGCGACCGGCGTTCGCCCGTTACCGCGATTGCCTTCAACTTGCCGGCCTGCACCTGCGGCAACGACGTTGAGATGCTGTCGAACATCAGCGACACCTCGCCACCCAGCAATGCCACCACCGCCGGACCGCTGCCTTTGTAGGGCACGTGCATCATGTCCGTTCCGGTCTGATTCTTGAACATCTCGGCGGCCAGGTGGCTGGTGTTGCCATTGCCCGCCGATGCAAAGCTGAGCTTGCCGGGGTGACTCTTGGCGTAGGTGATCAGCTCGGGAATCGTGTTGGCGGGCGTGTTCAACGGCGCGGCCACCAGCATCGGCAAGGTGGCAACGAGCGACACCGGCGCGAAGTCCTTGCGCGTGTCGTAAGGCAATGACGGATACAGGCTGGGGTTGATGGCGTGCGCGGCCAGCACCATCAGCAGCGTATAGCCGTCGGGTTTGGCGCGCGCCAGTTGGGCCGAGGCGATGGCGCCACCCGCGCCCGGCTTGTATTCCAGCACCACCGGCTGGCCCCACATCTTTTGCAATTGCGCGCCCAGGGGCCGGGCCAGCATGTCGGCGCTGCCGCCGGGCGGGTATGGGATCAGCAAGGTGATGGGCTTGTCCGGATAGACGGGCGCGGCGTGCGCGGCGGCCAGCGGTAACGCGCATAGCGCGGCGGCGGCCAACAGGGAACGGATCATCAGCGGTCTCCTTGGCCCGGATCGGGCAGGATGGGTCGGGCGATATGGGTCGAGCTTGGCGCGGTCGGGCTTAACAGGTCGGGCTTAACAGGTCGGGCTGAATAGGTCGGGCTGAATAGGTCGGGCTGAATAGGCCGCGCTTGAGCTGCCGGGCTGCATGTGCGAGGCGATCACGGTTGACGCCATCACGCGTAGCGCGGCGCGCCGGCGGCATCCAGCACGATCACACGCGGCGTCTCGGGAAAGCGCAATGGCGCATCGGTCACCGATCGCAGGTACTCGGGGTCGACGCCATCGGTCATCGCGTAAACGCTCAAACCGGCGGGCGTCACATCGATCACCGCCAGGTCGGTGTAGATGCGCGTGACCACGCCCTTTCCTGTCAGCGGATAGGTGCATTGGCGCAGCACCTTGGGCGTGCCGTCGCGGCCACGGTGATCCATGGTCACCAGCACCTGCTTGGCACCCACGGCCAGGTCCATGGCGCCGCCCACGGCGGGAATGGCATCGGCCGCGTCCGTCTTCCAGTTGGCCAGGTCACCCGTCTCCGATACCTGGAACGCGCCCAGCACGGCATAGTCCAGGTGGCCGCCGCGCATCATTGCAAACGACACGGTGTGCTCGGTGATGGACGCGCCGTCCAGCAAGGTGATGGGCTGGCGGCTGGCGTTGATGAGGTCCGGGTCCACGTCCTTGCCGCTGGCAGCCGGGCCCATGCCCAGGATGCCGTTTTCGCTGTGCAAGAGGATGTCCTTGTCGGGCGGCAGGTAATCGCCCACCAGCGTCGGCATGCCGATCCCCAGGTTCACGATGGACCCATCGGGTATATCGCTGGCCAGCAACTGCGCGATCTGCTGCCGGGTCAGCCCGGTGATGGACCGGGCATATGGGTCGCCTTCATTGCCCTGCTTGCCTTGATGGCCTTGGCTGCCTTGATTGTCCTGGTTGTTGTAATTGCCCTGCCTGGTTTGATTGCCCTGCATGTCAGCCCTCCACCCGCACCACGGATTTGACGAAGATGCCTTGCGTCATGACTTGCTCCGGCACGAAGGTGCCCAGCGGCACGATCTCGTCCACCTGCGCGATGGCGTGGCCCGCCGCCATGCACATCACCGGATTGAAGTTGCGCGCCGCGTGGCGGTACATCAGGTTGCCCCAGCGGTCGCCCAAGTGGGCGCGGATCAGCGCGTAGTCGGCGCGCAGCGGTTGTTCCAGCACATAGCCCACGCCGTCGATGACTTCCTGACGGCGCCCTTCGGCCAATTCCGTGCCGTAGCCGGTGGGGGTATAGAACGGCCCCAGTCCGGCGCCGGCCGCGCGCAACCGTTCGGCCAGGGTGCCTTGCGGCACGCATTCCAATTCGACCTCGCCGGCCCGATAGGCGCGTGCGAAGGCGTCGGAATTGGGCGGGCGCGGGTGCGAGCAGATGATCTTCCTGACCTGCTTGCGGATCAGCAGCGCGGCAATGCCGCGTTCGAACGTGCCGGCGTTGTTCGAGATGATGGTCAAGTCGCGCCGCCCGGATTGCGCCAGGCATTGCAGCAATTCGTACGGCACACCGGCCTCGCCGAAGCCGCCCACCAGCACCGATGCGCCGTCGGGGATAACGGCCACGGCCTGGGCCATGGACGCCTGGATCTTGTCGATCATCTATTGCTCCTGGGCCAGTCCGGCCGTGTCCACGATCTGTTTCCAGCGCGCGCGTTCCTGGTCGATGAAGGCGGTGAATTCGGCGGGTGTGTTGCCGCCCGCCTGGCCGCCCATGGCCTTGAAACGTCCGCTGATGTCGGGGCTTTGCACCACGTCGCGCGTGGCGGCGTAGAGTTTGTCGACGACGTTGGCCGGCGTGCCCGCCGGCGCGATCAACCCAAACCACGCGGTGACCACCATGTCCCTGACACCGGCTTCGGCCATGGTGGGCACGTCCGGCAGTTCGGCCAGCCGCTTGTCGCTGGTGACCGCCAGCGCACGCAGCTTGCCCGACTGGATGTACGGCATGGAGCTGGGCAGGTTGTCGATCATGAAGGTGAACTGCTGGCCCAGCAGCGCCGCCACGGCGGGGCCGGCGCCTTTGTACGGGATATGCGTGCCGGCCACGCCCGCGCGTTGCTTGAACAGTTCGGCGGACAGATGCGGCGATTGGCCCGCGCCGGAGCTGCCGAAGGACACCTTGGACGGGTCGCGCCGCGCTTGCGCCTGCAAGTCGGCCACGCTGCGCACGGGCGACGCTTCGTTCACGACCAATACATTGGGCACCGATATCACCAACGTCACCGGCGCGAAATCGGCGGGCTTGTACGGCAGCGTCTTGTACAGCGCGTAGTTGATGGCGTTGGGGCCGATATTGCCCATCAGCAGCGTGTAGCCGTCGGGCTTGGCGCGCGCCAGCGCCTGGGCGCCGATGATGCCGGCCGCGCCCGCACGGTTCTCGACGATGACTTGCTGGCCCAGCTTGGCCGCCAGCTTGTCGGCGATGAGCCGCGCCGAGATATCGGTGGTGCCGCCGGGCGCGGCCGGGATGATCAAGGTGATCGGCCGTTCCGGCCAGGCGGCGTGAGCCGGACCGGCGATGACGGCCGCCATCACGCCCGCGGCCAGCCAGCGATGCGCTTGCAACATGCTTGTCTCCGAACGCGGTCATGGATGACCAACTTGTCGGGCAAGTGTGTGCGGCGCGCCGGCAAATGCCAATTCTGCAATCTGGAGGACGGGCTTCGCCTGAGCTTAACGCCGAGGTGGGCGCGCGGATCGGGCAAGCGTGGTCCGGCCGGGTGGCGGCTCCGGGAATTCGGGCTGGGGCTGCGGGCTGGGGGCTTGGGCTCAGCCTGCCGCGTTACTCACGAGGGCTTAGTCGCCCGCGCGTTCCCAGCGGCGCTGGATAGCCTTGGCCGCGACCACGCCGTCCGCCATCGACGTCACCACGCAGGGGTGCATGCGGTGGGCGACTTCGCCAATGGCATAGATGTCCGGCACGCTGGTCTCGGCGGTGGCGAAGTCGGTGCGGATGTAGCCGCGTTCGTCGCGGGCCAGTTGCAGGCCGTCGGCAAAGGCGGCCTGCGGTTCCCAGCCGTAGAAGACCAGGATCAGGTCGTACTGCCGGCCGTCCACGCTGCGGTGGGCGGGGTCGACGGTGTAGGGGCCGATGCGCACGCCCTCGCGGCCGGCGCGGGTGACCCATTGCTGCTGGGCGCGCACGCTGCGCGCATACAGGTGCACCATGCGCGCGCCGCGATTGCGCACGTAAACGTAATTCTCGAAGGCGTTGTCGCCGCCGCCCAGCACCGCCACCGACAAGCCGGAGTAGTCCTGCGCGACGATGGGCGAACCCGGGCCGACCAGCACGCCGGGCCACGAGGCGCCCGGCGGATGATCGGGCAAGCCCTTGGCGCGCACGCCCGATGCGATGACCAGCGTACGGCCACGCACCTGTTCCTGGCCGCCGTCGGGGCCGGCCAAGGTGGCCTGGACGCCGCCTTTGCAGGGCAGCACGTCGACAACGCGGGAGTTCATGCGCAGCGGCACGTTGGCGGCGCGCACGCTGGTGTCGATATTGGCGGCCACCTGCTGACCGGTCACGCCCGGCAACACGGCGATCCAGTCGTCGGCGAAGGGGTTGTCCTGCGCCAGGCCGCCCAGGCGGGCGCCGGCCTCGACTAATATCGGGGACAAACCAAGCCTGGCCAGCCACAGGGCGCAGGACGCGCCGGCCGGGCCGCCGCCTACAATGACCGCATCGTGCATGTGTTGCATTTCCACCCTTATTGACCGCGCCGGCGCCTCACGGGTGCCAGGACGTGGCGCAATTGTAGCCAGCGCGCCGCCCCCGATCCGCCGTCCCCTTACAATTCCGGCTGTCCCACCCAGGTTTTCATCATGCCCACACGTCGCATCATCCTTTCCGGGCTTGCGCTCGACGCCCGCATCGGCATCCTCGAACACGAGCGCCGCGCCACCCAGCCCCTGCATGTCGACGCCGAATTCGATGTGGACATCCAGCGCTCGGTCGACGACCACGATATCCACAGCGTGCTGGACTACCGCCGTCTGCGCGAGGCCATCGTCGAGGAATGCACGCAGGCGCATGTGAACCTGATCGAAACCCTGTCCGAACAAGTCGCCGCGCGCCTGTTGGCCGACTTCCAGGAAATCCGCTCGTTACGCTTGCGCATCAGCAAGCCCATGGCCTTTTCCGACTGCGCGGCGGTAGGCGTGGAAATCCAGATTTCGCGTTGATCATGAACGATATTGCACCGCCCCCCGCCGTCCGCTCCCCCGAGGTCCGCTTTCGCACCGAGGCCGAGGAAAAGGCCCGCCACGAAGGCAACAAGCTGACCAAGCGCCTGGCCCGCGAGACGACGCGCGCGCTGTCCGACTACAACATGATCGAAGAAGGCGACCGCGTGATGGTCTGCCTGTCGGGCGGCAAGGATTCCTATGCCATGCTGGACATCCTGTTGCAGCTGCAAAAGCGCGCGCCGTTCAAGTTCGAGCTGATCGCCGTTAACCTGGATCAGAAGCAGCCGGGCTTTCCCGACCACATCCTGCCCCAGTACCTGAAAGACCTGGGCGTGCCCTTCCACATCGAGACGCAGGACACGTATTCCATCGTCACGCGCGTGCTGGAAGAAGGCAAGACGATGTGCTCGCTCTGTTCGCGCTTGCGTCGCGGCATCCTGTACCGCGTGGCGTCTGAACTGGGCGCCACCAAGATCGCGCTGGGCCACCACCGCGACGACATCCTGGCCACGTTCTTCCTGAACCTGTTCTACGGCGGCAAGGCCAAGGGCATGCCGCCCAAGCTGGTGTCGGACGACGGCCGCCACACCGTGATCCGCCCGTTGGCCTACGTGGCCGAAACGGACCTGATCGCCTACGCCGAACTCAAGCAATTCCCCATCATCCCGTGCAACCTTTGCGGCTCGCAGGAAAACCTGAAGCGCAAGGAAGTGGGCCGGATGATTAAAGACTGGGACAAGCAGCATCCTGGCCGCTCGTGGAACGTGTTCAACGCGCTGTCGCGCGTGGTGCCGTCGCACTTGATGGACCGCGACCTGTTCGACTTCGTCGGCCTGAAACCCACCGGCGTGCCGGACGCCAACGGCGACACGGCGTTTGACGCGGTGGACCCGGACGACAACGCGGACGACGCCTGCGGCGACACGCCCGAAGCGTCCGCCGACGCCAGCGGCATCGTCGAGAAAAAAGTGATGTTTACGCGCGGATAGTTGCGTGGTCGGTAGCAGGGGCAGGCACAAACGCCTGCGCCCGCGATCACGCCGCCGATGACGGGTTCAACACCCGAATCGGCTTGCCCGCCTGAAACGCCTTCACGGCGTCCAGCGCGTTCTGGTAGAACGCTTCGAAATTCTCGCGGCTGACGTAGCCCAGGTGCGGGGTCAGGATCACGTTGTCCAGGTCGCGCACCGAGTCGGTGGGCGATAGCGGCTCTTCGGGGTAGACGTCCAGGCCCGCGCCGGCCAAGCGGAATTTGACCAGAGCGTCCATCAGGGCCTCGTTGTCGACCAGGCCGGCGCGCGACGTGTTCACCAGATAGGCGGTCGGCTTCATCGCGGCAAGCGCCGCGGCGTCCACCACGTGACGGCTGCGCTCGGACAAGATCAAGTGCAGGCTGACCACGTCGGACGTGGCAAAAAGCGTGTGCTTGTCGACACGCTTGACGCCCGCCGCCTCGGCGCGCTCGTCCGTCAGGTTGGGGCTCCAGGCCACCACGTCCATGCCGAAAGCCAGGCCCACCTTGGCCACGGCCGCGCCCAGCTTGCCCAGCCCCAACACCCCCAGCCGCTTGCCGGCCAATGGCTCCGGCATGGCGGTTTGCCACATGCCGCGGCGCATGGCCGCGTCTTCCGCGGGCAGGTGCTTGAAAAGCCCCAGGATATGCGCCCAGGCCAGTTCGGCCGTGGCGGTGTTGGCGTCGGCACTGCCCGGCGCGCCGCACACGACGATGCCCTGTTGCGTGCAAGCCTGCATATCGATGGCGTTGTTGCGCATGCCGGTGGTGATCAACAGGCGCAGCTTCGGCAGCGCGCGAATGCGCTCGGCCGGAAACGGCGTGCGTTCGCGCATCGCGACGATCACGTCGAAGGGTTCCAGCGTGGCCTCGACCTGTTCGACCGGAATGAAGTTGTTGAAGATCTGCACCTGGGCGTCACCGCCCAGCGAGGTCCAATCCGCATAGCGCCGTGCTACGTCGTGGTAATCGTCGAGTATTGCGATTTTCAAGTGTCTTCTCCGGGTGGCAAGGCGGCTATCGCGCCAGCCACCCGGCCGGTGCGATCAGCGCCGGTCAGTTCAAGCGTTCTTTCAGTTGGTCCAGCGGAATGGCGCCGCTGACGCGCGAGCCGTCGGCAAAGAACAGCGTGGGCGTGCCGCGCACCATCAGGCGGTGGCCCAGTGCAAGCAGCTTGTCTTCAGGCACATCGCAATTGGCGGCGGCCGGCTTCTTGTTGCGCACCATCCAATCGTCCCAGGTCTTGCCCTGGTCCTTGGCGCACCAGACGTCGCGCACCTTGTCCTTGGAATCGGGCGACAGAATCGGGTACATGAAGGTGTAGACGGTGACGTCGTTCAGGTCTTCCATCGTCTTGCGCAACTGCTTGCAATAGCCGCAGTTGGGATCTTCAAAAATGGCGACCTTCTTTGCGCCGGAGCCCTTGACCTGCTTGATGGCCAGTTCCAGCGGCAGCTGATCAAACGTGACGGCGCTGAGCTTTTCCTGCGCCTCGCGGGTGACATCGCGGCGCGTCATGGCGTCTATCAACGGACCTTCCATGACCCAGGTGACTTTTTCGTCCGTGTAGAGCAGGTCCATGCCCAACTGCACTTCAAAAATGCCGTAAGGCGTCAGGCGCACGGCGGTGACGTCCATGCCGGAAAAGCGTTGTTCGAAGCGTTCCTTGACGGCGTCGAGCTGCGGCGTCGACACGCTTTTTTCGCCGTTGGCGGGTTTGCCGACCGACTCGGTGGAGACGGCCTTGCCTTGGGCCGGCGCCTGCGCCAGAGCCGGGACGGACAAGCCCAGCCCGCCGGCCAGGAAACAAGCCGCCAGCGTGGCGGAGATGCGGAAAGTCATGGGTGCTCCTGTACTTATCGTGTTCTTTGGGGGAAAGCGTAACTCATCCGGCAAGGAGCCGGGCCGGACGACATGCCGGTTGGACGCGGAAAGGCGAAGTGTCGTTCAGACGCCCGGCACGCTTCAAGGTTCCAAAAGAAAACCTCAAAGCGCGGGGCTGACCACCCGTGCCGGATCGCCCGCTGCGGGGCGTGCGCCTCAACGCCGCCTCAATTGGCCGATGCACCCGCGATCAGGCGGCGTTTGACCAAGGGCGCGCGTTCCACCACATGCATCCCCGCGTTTCGCAGCCACACCAGCGGCGTCGCGCGCGAGGCGAACAGCTTGTGCAGGCCGTCGGTAGCCAGGCGCATCGCCAGCACCGGTTCGGCGCGGGCGCGCTGGTACCGATGCAGCACGCGGATGTCGCCCGCCGACCGGTAGGACTCGCGGCCAGCCACGGTGCGGGCCAGCGCCTCGACGTCGCCCAGGCCCAGGTTCAGGCCCTGGCCCGCCAGGGGGTGGAGCCGGTGCGCGGCGTCGCCGGCCAGCGCGATGCCGGGCGCCACCATCTGCGCGCGTTCCAGCGTCAGCGGAAAGCCGTGCAATTTGCTGCGTACCTTCAAGCGGCCCAGCCGGCCCTCGGCGGCGTCGGCCAGCAAGGTTTCCAGCCGCGCAGTTTGCTGTTCGGCCGGCAAGGCCAGCAGCGCCTGCGCCGGTTCGCTGCGCATGGACCAGACCATCGACACTTGCGGGCCGTCGGCGGTGTCGGGCAGCGGCAACAGCGCCAGCACCCCGTCGTCACGGAACCACTGGATGGCAGTGCCATGGTGGGCGTGTTCGGCATCCAGATGCACCACCAGGCCCGTGTCGTTGTAGGACACGGTGTCGTGCTTCAAGCCGGCCGCCGTGCGCAGCGGCGAGGCCGCGCCGTCGGCGCCCACGAACAATTCCGCCTGGATGCGCGCCCCGCTTTCGGTATCGACCGCGCCATCCTGATAGCCGGTGCAGCGGTCTTCCAGCCAGGGGATGCCGAACATCCGCACCGCCTGGATCAACACGCGCTCGATCTCGCCGGATTCGACGATCCAGGCCAGTTGCGGCAACGCCGCCTGCCAGGCGTTCAGGTTGACCTGCCCGTCGGCGTCGCCGTGGATTTCCATGGCTTGCACCGGCATCAGCCGGCCGGCGGGCATGGCGTCCCACACGCCCAGCTCGGCCAGGAAACGCTGGCTGGCGGGCGAAATGGCGTAGACGCGCGGGTGGTAATGGTTGGGATCGGCGGCGGGCACGGATGAACGCGGCGCCAGCACGGCAACGCGCTGGCCGCGCCGGGCCAGCGCCAGGGCGGTGGACAGGCCGACGATACCGGCCCCGCATACGACGATTTGATGGCTCATCTTGCCGAGGGCTCCCCAGCTTGCTTGGGCCACAGCACCCACATCTGGCCCCGTTGTTTCATGCGGCCCGCCTGCTGGCCGGCTTCTTCACCGTAACCCCAGTAGAAGTCGGCGCGCGCGGCGCCCCGGATGGCCGTGCCCGTGTCTTGCGCGAAAACCAGCCGTTGCAACGGTCGGTCGGAGGCCGGGAAGGTCGTGGCCAGGTACACCGGGGTGCCCAGCGGCACGAAGGTGGCGTCCACGGCGATGGATCGCTTGGGCGCCAGCGGGATGGCGTAGGCGCCCTTGGGCCCCTGTTCGGGGTCGATGACCGGCTCTTCGCGGAAGAACACCACCGCCGGATTCGCGTTCAGCATTTCAGGCACGCGCTTCGGATTGCGCTGTGCCCAGGCGCGGATGTTCTGCATGGACGCCTGATCGGCGCTGAGTTCGCCCCGGTCGATCAGCCAGCGGCCGATGGACACGTAGGGCTGGCCGTTATGGTCGGCGTAGGCCACGCGGATGGTCTTGCCGGCGTCGGGACCGTCGGTCAGCTGGACGCGGCCCGAGCCCTGCACTTGCAGGAAGAAGTTATCCACCGGGTCATCCACCCAGACGACGACCGGCGGCTTGCGGCCCGAGGGGGATTCGATGGCGGCGCGGGTGTCGTAGGGCACCACGCGCTTGCCGTCCAGCTTGCCGCGCACGCGTTTGCCGGCCAGGTCCGGGTAGACCGAACCCAGGTCGATGGTGAGCAGGTCGGCCGGCACGGCGTACAGCGGCCATTGGTAGTTGCCGCCCTGGCGGCGCGATCCGCGCACCAGCGGCTCGTAGTAGCCGGTGACCGTGTTGGTGGCCGGCTTGCCGTCGGCGGCGTTCAGGCGCCACGGCTGCAAATACGTTTGCAGGAAGCGGCGCACGGCTTCGCCGTCGCCCGCCGCCGGCGCGCGGGCCGGGTCGATGGCCGCGGCGCAGACGGGCTGCCACGCACGCGGCGTCGCACGGGCTGGCGCGGCCAGGTTGCCGCTGGTCGGGCGCATCAGCCCACGGCAATTGCGCAGGAACAGGGGCCAGAACTGGGTCAGGTCGTCGGCAGACCAGCCGGGCATTTCGGACCAGGTGCCGGCCTTGAACTTGCCGGCCAGCGCGCGCGGCGGGGTGTCGGGCAACGCCGACAGCGACGGCACCACCAGGGGGCCGTCAGCCGCCGGAGTTCGCGAGCCGGGGATGGTGCTGGTTTCGCCGGGGCCGGAAGGAATTTCCGACGGCGTGGAGCATGCCGCCAGCAAGATCGGCAGCAGGGACAGGCTGAGAATGCGCTTCATGAGCTAGGAAAAAAACGAGCGACGGGCGGGGCCATTCAATGCAGGGTGCGAGGCATGGCCAGGACGAATTCGGAGATCGGCACTTCGAACGGGATGCCGTTCTCGCCGACGCAGTGATAGGTGCCGCGCATGGTGCCCACGGGGGTGGGCAGCGGACAGCCGCTGGTGTATTCGAAGGTTTCGCCGGGCGCCAGCAACGGTTGCTGGCCCACGATGCCCAGCCCGCGCACTTCCTGCACGCGCTGGTTGCCGTCGGTGATGACCCAATGGCGGCTGATCACCTGGGCGGGATGTTCGCCGGTGTTGGTGATGCGAACGGTATAGGCAAACACGAATTGCTGTTCGCCCGGATCGGACTGTTCAGGCACGAAGCGCGGAGAGACAGAGACGCTCAGGTCGTAAGGTTTCACAGTCCTTCCCTGTGTGGCTGGACGCGGGGGCCGGAGATCGGCGCCGGGCGTTCGGGAGACGTTTGGACAACGCAGAATTGGGAGCCGTGGAACCGGGCCTTTCCCGAACCCGCGCCTCAAACTGCAATAATGGCACATTATGCCCTCCCCGATCCCGAACATCATGTCTACCTCCACGGCCTCCACCCGCATCACCCCCAGTATCCTGTCGGCTGACTTCGCCCGCCTGGGCGAGGAAGTCCGCAATGTCGTCGCCGCCGGTGCCGACTGGATACACGTGGACGTGATGGACAACCACTATGTCCCCAATCTGACCATCGGCCCGATGGTGTGCGCCGCCATCCGGCCCCATGTGCAAGTGCCGATCGACGTGCATCTGATGGTCGAGCCGGTGGATGACCTGGTCCCGATGTTCGCCAAGGCAGGCGCCGACTACATCAGCTTTCACCCGGACGCCAGCCGCCACGTGGACCGCACGCTGTCGCTGATCCGCGAAAACGGCTGTAAGGCCGGCCTGGTGTTCAACCCCGCCACGCCGCTGTCCTACCTGGACTACGTCATGGACAAGATCGACCTGATCCTGATCATGTCGGTGAACCCGGGCTTTGGCGGCCAGAGCTTCATTCCCGGCACGCTGGCAAAGTTGCGCGAAGCACGCGCCCGGATCGACGCCTGGACGCAGGCCGGCGGCCAGGAAATCGTGCTGCAGGTGGACGGCGGCGTCAAAATCGACAACATCGCCGAAATTCGCCGCGCGGGCGCCGACACCTTCGTGGCCGGCTCGGCCATTTTCGGCAAGCCCGACTACGCCGGCATCATCAAATCCATGCGCGAACAGATCGCCATCGGCGAAACCACCGCCGTCTAAGCCACCAGGAAACCTCGACATGACCGCTTTTCGCGCCGCGCTGCTGGACCTGGACGGCACCCTGCTGGACTCCATCCCCGACCTGGCGTTCGCCGCCAACGCCATGCGCGTCGACCTGGGCCTGACCGTGCTGCGTGAAGACGTGGTTGCCACGTTTGTCGGCAAGGGCGTGGACAACCTGGTCCGCCGCAGTCTGGCGGGCAGCCTGGACGCACCCGACCCGTCGGCCGAGGAATTCGCCCGCGCCCGCGACTCCTTCTACCGGCACTATCACCTGGTGAACGGCGAACGCGCCCAGGTCTATCCCGGCGTGATCGACGGCCTGAAGCACATGCGCGACCAGGGCCTGAAACTGGCGGTGGTCACCAACAAGCCCACCGAATTCACCCTGCCGCTATTGCAGCGCACGGGTTTGGCGGGCTTTTTCGACGCCGTGGTCTGCGGCGACACCTGCGTGCGCCGCAAGCCCGACCCCGACCAGGTGCTGCACGCCTGCGAACTGCTGGGCGTGGCGGTGACCGAGGCCGTCACCATCGGCGACTCGATCAACGATGCCCAGGCGGGCCGCACGGCCGGTACGCAAGTGCTGGTGGTGCCTTATGGCTACAACGAAGGCCGGGACGTGCGGGAGCTGGATGTCGATGGTATAGTTGACACGCTTGTCAACGCCGCTCAGTGGGTTGCGCTCTGGAACCAAAACCAGAACGCCGCGAAAATCGCTTCCTGAATCGCTTCCTGAATCGCCTCCTGAATCGCCTCCTGAATCGCTTCCTGAATCGCCTCCTGAATTGCGTCGGCAAACCTGAACAACCGAACACTGCACCTCATCAAGACACACCCGGATCAATGAACGCTTACCCCCAGAACCAAATGCTCGGCGCCTCGTGGCGCTGGTGGCGTTTGTCTTCCGGGTGGCGATGATCCCTCCCGGCCCTGGACGCGTATGCCGCCTAGTGCCGTAGCTGTGTAAACACAGAGCCAAGCCCGGAACCAGACACCTGGACCGGGCTTTTTTGTTGTGCGCCCGGTCTGAAAGCAAACCAAAAATCGCTTACGAGACCCCGACATGACCGAAATCGAATTCAAGGCCCTCGCCGCTCAAGGCTACAACCGCATCCCGCTGGTGGCCGAGACCTACGCCGACCTGGACACCCCGCTGGGCATCTACCTGAAGCTGGCGCACGCAGGCCCCTTGGCCGGCCGCATGACCTGCCTGATGGAATCGGTGGTGGGCGGCGAGCGCTTCGGGCGCTATTCCTTCATCGGCCTGCCCGCCCGCACCGTGATCCGCGCCAGCGGCACGCTGACCGAAGTGCTGCAGGACGGCAAGATCGTGGAAACGCACGAAGGCGATCCGCTTGCCTTCATCGAGCAATACCAAAGCCGTTTCAAGGTGGCGCTGCGCCCCGGCATGCCGCGCTTTTGCGGCGGCCTGGCCGGCTACTTCGGCTACGACACCGTGCGTCACATCGAGCCTTGCCTGGGCCCTGCCGTCAAGCCGTTCCCGGCCGGCATGGAGGACGGTACGCCCGACCTGATGCTGATGCACGTGGACGAATTGGTCATCGTCGACAACCTGGCCGGCCGCATCTACCTGATGGTGTACGCCGACCCCAGCCAGCCCGAATCCTACAGCCGTGCCCAGCAGCGCCTGCACGATCTGCGCGCGCGCCTGCGACGCCCCGTGGAAATTCCGTACAGCCACGCCAGCATGCAGACCGAAGAGCGGCGCGATTTCAAGAAAGAAGACTATCTGGCCGCCGTGCACCGCGCCAAGGAACACATCGCCGCCGGCGACCTGATGCAGGTGCAGATCGGCCAGGTCATCGCCAAGCCGTTCCGCGATTCGCCGCTGTCGCTGTACCGCGCGCTGCGCTCGCTGAACCCCTCGCCCTATATGTACTTCTGGAACTTCGGTGACTTCCAGGTGGTGGGCGCCTCGCCCGAGATCCTGGTGCGCCAGGAGCGCGTGGTGGACAACGGCGTGCCCAAGTCGCAGATCACCATCCGCCCGCTGGCCGGCACCCGCAAGCGCGGCGCAACGCCCGAGGAAGACGCGGCACTGGCCGCCGAATTGAAGGCCGACCCCAAGGAAGTGGCCGAACACGTGATGCTGATCGACCTGGCGCGCAACGACGTGGGCCGCGTGGCCGAGGTGGGCTCGGTCAAGGTCAGCGACACCATGGTCATCGAACGCTATTCGCACGTGATGCACCTGGTGTCCAACGTGACGGGCAACCTGAACCCCGGCATGAGCAGCATGGACGTGCTGCGCGCGTCCTTTCCCGCCGGCACGCTGACGGGCGCGCCCAAGGTGGAAGCCATGAAGATCATTGACGAACTGGAACCCGTGCGCCGTGGCATCTACGGCGGGGCTGCCGGCTACCTGAGCTATGGCGGCGAAATGGACGTGGCCATCGCCATCCGCACCGGCGTCATCAAGGACGGCACGCTGTATGTGCAGGCCGCCGCCGGCATCGTGGCCGACTCGAATCCCGAGGCCGAATACGCCGAAACCGAAGCCAAGGCCCGCGCCGTACTGCGCGCCGCCGAACAGGTCCAGCACGGCCTGGACGAACCCATCTGATCCCGGCCCGGCCCCGCCGCACGCCCCCCGCCCGCACGGAGAAAAAAATGCTGTTGATGATTGATAACTACGATTCGTTTACCTACAACCTGGTCCAGTACTTTGGCGAACTGGGCGAAGACGTGCGCGTGGCGCGCAATGACCAGATCACCCTGGAAGAGATTGCCGCGCTGAACCCGGACCGCATCTGCGTGTCCCCCGGCCCGTGCTCGCCCGCGGAAGCCGGCATCTCGGTGGCCGCCATCCAGGCCTTTGCCGGCAAGAAGCCGATTCTGGGCGTGTGCCTGGGCCACCAGGCCATCGGCGCGGCCTACGGCGGCGACATCGTGCGCGCACAGCAAATCATGCACGGCAAGACGGTGCAAATTTCGCACACCGGCACCGATATCTTCAACGGCCTGCCCACGCCCTACACCGTGATCCGTTACAACTCACTGACCATCGACCCCGCCACCCTGCCCGACTGTCTGGCGGTGACCGCCACCGCGCCCGACGGCGACATCATGGGCGTGCGTCACAAGACCCTGCCGCTGTACGGAGTACAGTTTCATCCCGAGTCGGTGCTCAGCGAACATGGCCATGCCCTGCTGCGCAATTTTCTGAACCTCGCCTAAGACAAGAAGGACGCATCGTGACCATTTCCCCCACCGAAGCCCTGACGCGCTGCATCGAACACCGCGAAATTTTCCACGACGAAATGCTGCATCTGATGCGCATGCTGATGCGCGGCGAGATGTCGCCGCAGATCGCCAGCGCGCTCTTGATGGGCCTGCGCGTCAAGAAGGAAACCATCGGCGAAATCACCGCCGCCGCGCAGGTCATGCGTGAATTCGCCACGCCCGTGGTCACGCCCAATCCGCAAGACCTGCTGGATATGTGCGGCACGGGCGGGGACGGCAGCCACACGTTCAACATCTCGACCACCGCCATGTTCGTAGCGGCGGCGGCTGGCGTGCCGATCGCCAAGCACGGCAATCGCAGCGCGTCTTCGTCCAGCGGCAGCGCCGACGTGCTGGAAGCGCTGGGCGCCAACCTGGTCCTGTCGCCCGAGGAAGTGGCCGAATGCATCCAGGCCACCGGCATCGGCTTCATGTTCGCGCCCGCGCATCACGGCGCCATGAAGAACGTGGCCGCCGTGCGCAAGGAATTGGCCGTGCGCACCATCTTCAATATTCTTGGCCCCCTGACCAACCCGGCCGGCGCCGCCAACCAGTTGATGGGGGTGTTCCACCCGGACTTGGTGGGCATTCAGGTGCGCGTGCTGGAACGCCTGGGTTCGCGCCACGTGCTGGTGGTGCACGGCAAGGACGGGATGGACGAAGCGTCGTTGGGCGGGGCCACGCTGGTGGGCGAGCTGAAAGATGGTCAAATACGGGAATATGAAATCCATCCCGAAGACTACGGGCTATCCATGATGTCCAACCGGTCCATCAAGGTGTCCAATCGCGAGCAGTCACGCGAACTTGTCATCGAGGCGCTGGAAAATGTCGAGGGCACGGCCCGCGACATCGTCGCCCTGAACGCAGGACTTGCCATCTACGCCGGCAATAAAGCCGATTCCATTCCCGAAGCCTTAGCGCTAGCATTTGAAATGATCGCCACCGGCGCGGCGCGAGCCAAGCTGGAAGAATTCTGCGCATATACCCGGAAATTCCAGAAATGAACGATATTCTTGCGAAGATCCTCGCCGTCAAGGTCGAGGAAGTCGCCGCCGCCCGCCAGATGCGCAGCGAAGCCGAAGTCCTGCGTGAAGCGCAGGCGCGCCAGGACGTGCGCGGCTTTGCCCAAGCCATCGAAGACAAGATCTCGCAAGGCAAGGCCGGCGTCATCGCTGAAATCAAGAAAGCCTCGCCCTCCAAGGGCGTGCTGCGCGACACCTTCGCCCCCGCCGAAATCGCCTCGTCCTATGCCGTGCATGGCGCCGCCTGCCTGTCGGTGCTGACCGATGTGCAGTTCTTCCAGGGTTCGCACGACCACCTGCGCCAGGCGCGCGCGGCGTGCTCGCTGCCAGTGCTGCGCAAAGACTTCGTGATCGATTCCTACCAGATCATCGCTGCGCGCGCGATGGGCGCCGACTGCGTGCTGCTGATCGTGGCCGCGCTGACGCCGACGCAATTGCGCGACTACGAAACGCTGGCGATGGAACTGGGCATGGACGTGCTGGTGGAAGTGCACGACGCCCGCGAACTGGACGTGGCGTTGACGATGAAGACGCCGCTTCTGGGCATCAACAACCGCAACCTGCGCACCTTCGAAACCAGCCTGAAGAACACGCTGGACCTGCTGCCCAACATTCCGGCGGGCAAGCGCGTCGTCACGGAAAGCGGCATTCTCAAGCCCGAAGACGTCAAGCTGATGCGCGACAACAACGTCAATGCCTTTCTGGTGGGCGAAGCCTTCATGCGCGCCAAGGACCCCGGCGCGGAACTCGCGCGTCTGGTCGGCTAGGGCCGCTATCGCGGACGCGGCACAACCAGATTGCCCGCGCGCCGATACACGGTGCTGCGGTGCACACCCAGCGCGCGCGCCGCTCGGCTGACGTTGCCGCCATGCGCGGCCAGCGCATCCCGAATGGCGGTATCGGTCATCGATTGCAGATCCGCCGCGCCGCTGTCCGCCGTGGGCGCGTCCTGCGTGGGGCAGGATGTGGCGGATGACTGCAACAGCTCGGCGGGCAGCATGTCGACATCGACCACGCCCGACGGACCGGCCAACACATGCAAGGTGCGCAGCACCGCCACCAATTGCCGGTAATTGCCCGGCCACGAATACCCGGCCAGCAGGGCTTCGATTGACGGTGGCAGCACCGGCCCCGGGCCTTGCGCCGCCCACAACGCGCGCAGCAATTCCAGGCGGTCGGCGCGGGCGCGCAGCGGTTCCAGCGTGACCGTATATTCGGCAATGCGGAAATACAGGTCCGGGCGCACCGGCGCATCGGACCCTTCGTGCGCCAGCGGGCGATGGGTGGCGCACACCAGCGCAAAGTCCACCGGCACCGGCCGCGCCGCACCCAGCGGCGACACTTCACGCGTTTGCAGCACCCGCAGCAAGCGTGATTGCAGCAGCAGCGGCATGTCGCCAATTTCATCCAGGAACAACACACCGCCATGCGCCTGGCGCAGCAAGCCCTTGCTGCCTTGCCGGCGCGCCCCGGTGAAGGCGCCGTCTTCGTAGCCGAACAGTTCGGATTCAATCAGGCTTTCGGGCAGCGCCGCGCAATTGACGGCCACGAAAGGCCCCGATGCGCGCTTGCCTCGCGCGTGTACTTCGCGGGCGAACACTTCCTTGCCGACGCCGGTTTCGCCTTGCAGCAATAGGGAAACGCCCGCGTCCGACAAATGCACCGCACGCGCCAGCGCACCCAGCGTGGCGGCATCGAAGCTGGGCGCCGTCGGCCGGACGGTGGCGGCGGGCAGAGCCGGCGCCGTGGGCTGCGGCGGCCGCGAACGCGGCTGACGCAAGCGCGCGTGGTAGCCGGCGCCCGATCGCGCCAGCACCCGGCCGGACGCGTCGGGGCAGCGTTCCAGTTCGCCGTCGAACACGTCGGCGTAGCGATACACGCCCAGTGCGGTCGGGGCCAGACCCAATGCCTGCAACGCACGGCGGTTCGCGCCAATCAGCAGATCGCCCTGAAATGCCAGCAAGCCTTCGCCGGGCGCGCCCAGCCCGGTCGGGTCGTCGTGCAGACGCAGCACCGCGTAGTGTTCATAAGCCTGTTCAAACAGGCGGTGTTCGATGACGTCGACGGCCGCGCGCACCAGCGCCAGCACGTCGGGGCGGACATCGCGCGCCTGGCTGGACAAATCCAGCACGCCCAGCGTGCGCCCTTCGCTGTCGGTGATGGGCACCGCCGCGCAGGTCAGGATGCGATTGGGTTCGAAATAATGTTCCGCGCCATGCACGGCGATGGGTCGGCCTTCGACCAGAGCCGTGCCGATGGCGTTGGTGCCCGCCGCCGCTTCATCCCACGGCGCGCCCGGCATCAGCGCCACGCGCGATGCGCGGCTGGCAAAACCGCTATCGCCGTCGCTATCCAGCACCAGGCCCTGGGCGTCCGACAGAATCACAAGACTGCCGCTGCCGCCGGCCTGGCGGCGCAGGTAGGACATGGCGGGTTCAGACAAGCGGCGCAGCGCTTCGTTGCGCTGCTGGGCCTCGCGCAGTTCGCCTTGCGTCATGAGCTCGGCACGCCGCACGCCGCGCATGTCAAAGCCCAGGTCGGCGCATCGGCGCCAGGACCGCAGGATGGGCTCGGCAACGATGCCGCCGGGCACGGCGCCCTGCTGGTTGAACAGCAGGCGCGCTTGCGTCAGCGCGTGCTGACGAGATTGACTGGCCATGCTTGTCTCCTTGGACAGGCGCTTCTGCGACACCTGTTCCGCGACAACGTCGCAAATAACGACATCTCGAAGGGGCAAAACTGTTGCACGCCCGACAGGGCGCGGCGAAGTCAACTTTCGCACGCGAGGGCGCGCGCTGTCCAGCGGGGAAGCCCGCACGTTGGCATGTTCCTTGCTTGATACCAGGCAGGCAGCTGACTGCCGCTATCCCACAAAATCGGAGACAAGCATGGACATCGCGACCCGCATCACCCCGGACACGTATGGCACCCGTCTGGACCTGAAAACGCAGTACGACAACTTCATCGACGGCAAGTGGCAAAAGCCGGCGGATGGCGAGTACTTCGACAACGTCACGCCCGTCACCGGCCAGGTGCTGACGCGCAACGCGCGTTCGAAGGAGCGCGATGTGGACCTGGCGCTGGACGCCGCCCACCGCGCCGCGCCGAAATGGGGAGCGACCCCGGCCGCTGAACGTGCCCGCATGCTGATGCAGATCGCCGACGTGATGCAAGCCAACCTGGAACGCCTGGCCACCGCCGAAACCTGGGACAACGGCAAGCCCATCCGCGAAGCGCGCGCCGCCGACATCCCGCTGGCCATCGACCACTTCCGCTACTTCGCCTCGTGCATCCGCAGCCAGGAAGGCGGCCTGTCGGAAATCGATAGCGACACCGTGGCTTACCACTTCAACGAGCCGCTGGGCGTGGTCGGACAGATCATTCCGTGGAACTTTCCCATCCTGATGGCGGCGTGGAAGCTGGCGCCCGCGCTGGCCGCGGGCAATTGCGTGGTGCTCAAGCCCGCCGAGCAGACTCCGCTGGGCATCCTGCTGCTGATGGAACTGATTGGCGACATCCTGCCCCCGGGCGTGCTGAACGTGGTGACGGGCTTCGGTTTGGAAGCCGGCAAGCCGCTGGCCTCCAGCAAGCGCATCGCCAAGATCGCCTTCACCGGCGAGACCACCACCGGCCGGCTGATCATGCAGTACGCGTCGCAGAACATCATCCCCGTCACGCTGGAGCTGGGCGGCAAGTCGCCCAACATTTTCTTTGCCGATGTGGCGGCGCAAGATGACGACTTTCTGGACAAGGCGGTCGAGGGCTTCGTGATGTTTGCGCTGAACCAGGGCGAGGTGTGCACGTGCCCAAGCCGCGCGTTGATCCAGGAATCGCTGTACGACAAGTTCATGGAACGTGCGCTTAAGCGCGTGGCCGAGATCAAGCAGGGCAACCCGCTTGACGGCGACACCATGCTGGGCGCACAGGCGTCCACTGAGCAACTGGAAAAAATCCTGTCTTACCTGGATATCGGCAAGCAGGAAGGCGCCGACGTGCTGGCGGGCGGCTCGCGGGCGCAGATGCAAGGCGCGTTGGAAGGCGGCTACTACGTGCAGCCCACGGTATTCAAGGGCCACAATAAGATGCGCGTGTTCCAGGAAGAAATCTTCGGGCCGGTCGTGGCGGTAACCACGTTCAAGGATGCCGACGACGCGCTGGCGCTGGCCAACGACACGCTGTACGGCCTGGGCGCGGGCGTGTGGTCGCGCGATGCCAACACGTGCTACCGGATGGGGCGCGCGATCAAGGCGGGCCGCGTGTGGACGAACTGCTATCACGCCTATCCCGCGCATGCGGCGTTTGGCGGATACAAGCAGTCGGGCATCGGGCGTGAAAATCACAAGATGATGCTCAACCACTATCAGCAGACGAAGAACCTGCTGGTGAGCTATTCGCCCAAGAAGCTGGGTTTCTTCTAACGCGAAAGCGTGTGCAACGCGCGCCGGGCCTTCGGGCCTGGCGCGCGGGAACTTCGGAGCGCAAGATCGCCGGCCCGCCGGACCGCCGGGACGCCGGGACGCCGGGCCGCCGGACCGCGGCCCCTACACAGGACACCGAAATGGAAGCACCCACCCCGCGCGTCGTCGCCACCGACCAAGCGCGCCAACTGATTGACACCTTGCGCGCCAAGCACGGCCCGCTGATGTTCCACCAATCGGGCGGCTGCTGCGATGGCAGCTCACCCATGTGCTATGCCCAGGGCGAATTCATGGTCGGGGGCTCGGACGTGCTGCTGGGCCAGCTGGAAGGCTGCCCGTTCTACATGGGCGAGGACCAGTTTGCGTACTGGGAGCACACCCAGCTCATCATAGACGCGGTGCCCGGGCGCGGCGGAGCATTCTCGCTGGATAGCGCGGAAGGCAAGCGCTTCCTGCTGCGATCGCGCCTGTACTCGGACGAGGAATGGGCGCGCGTGGCGCCCGTTACGAAGGGCTGACGGAATTGTCCTGGTCACCCAAGGCAACGTCGCCGGCGCCTACCCGATCGCGCGCCCATTGCAGCGCGTCTTCCAGGCGATCATTGCCCCAGAACATTTCGCTGCCCGCAAAAAACGTGGGCGCGCCGAACAGGCCCAGGTCCCGCGCGCGGTCCACCTGACGACGCAGCGCTTCCTTGGCGGCTTCGGACTTGCCGCGCGCGATCAGCGCATCGGCGTCCAGCCCCAGGTCTTGCAGCAGGCCATGCACCACGTCTTCGGACTGGATGTCCAGGTCGTCCTGGAAATTCGCGCGAAATACCGCCACGCAGAAATCGCGGCACCACGGTTCATCCTGGCCCAGCAAGGCGATGCGCGCCGGCAGCACGCTCATGCGCGGGAACAGTCGCGGGCGGTTGTAGGTAATGCCGTATTTGTCGGCCAGGCGGGCAATGTCCCGCATCATGTAGGCGCCCTTGCCCGGGAACAGGCGAAACGGAGAATCGTTCCAGCCCTGGGCCTGGAAAATCGGCCCCAGCAAAAAGGGGCGCAAGTCCACCACCACGCCCGCGCTTTCCGCCAGCGCCTGCACGCGCAAGATGGCCAGATAGCTGTAAGGGCTGGCGAAATCGAACCACATCTGCATGCGGGGCGAGTCGGGCAAAGACGCGTTCATCAGGCAACTCCGACAGGGCTGGGGCTGCGACCAAGGCCCGGCTGGCCCTTGTCGCAGGCTTCTATTGAACGCTGCGGGCGTACTATTGCTCAAGCAACATTTCCGCCCGATACGCATGAGTTTCACGAATGTCATATCCGCTGGCAAAACTCCCGCCGCTTGATCTGGTACGGGGCTTCGTCGCTGTGGGCCGCCGCATGAGCATCACCCTTGCCGCGCAGGATCTGCATGTGACGCAGTCCGCCGTCAGCCGCCAGATCCGCGCCCTGGAAGCGCATTTGGGCGTACCGCTGTTGGTGCGCGGCTTTCGCAGCGTGTCGTTTACCTCTGAAGGCGCGCAGCTATTTCGCATGGCCGACGTGTGGCTGAGCCAGTTGGGCGACCTGACCGAACAGCTGCGCGCGCCCGAGCGCCGCACACCGGTCACCGTTACCACGACCATCGGCGTGGCTTCCCTGTGGTTGCTTCCGCGCCTGGGCGCCTTCCAGGCGGCGCACCCGCATATCGACGTGCGCGTGGCTGCGGACAACCGCCTGATCGATATCGACCGCGAAAGCGTCGACATCGCCATCCGCTACAGCCTGCGCGACAGCGTCCCGGATACCGCGGCCTGGATGTTCGGAGAGTCGGTGGTGCCCGTGGCGCACCCGTCGCTGAACGCCCGCGAGCTGGATGCGCGCGAGCTGCAACGCCATGTGCTCCTTGAATTCGACGACCCGACCCGGCCCTGGCTGCAATGGTCGGAATGGCTGAATGCGCGCGGCCTGAACCGGGCGCGCGCCAAGGGCATGCTGCGCTTTAATCAATACGACCAGATCGTGCTGGCGGCGCTGGCCGGCCATGGCGTCGCGCTGGGCCGGCTGGCGCTGATTGCGCCGATGCTGGCCGACGGGCGCTTGCAACCGGTGGGCGGGCAGGCCGCCTTGGCCACCGAGCACGCCTATTGGCTGGTCCGCAACGCGCGGCGCAGCACCGCCGACGCCGATGTGGTCGCCGCGTGGCTGATGCAACAGGCGGCGACGACGGCCCGCGACCTGTCCGGCGAATCCGCCCCCGGCTCTGCCCGCTGACCACCGGCCATCCGACCCCGCCACGGTTCGTACACGCCACTCACAAAGCTATACAAACCTTTGTACATTTCGGGTCCCGCTCGAGTACAGTTCGCGCTGCATGGCGAACAGCGGCCATAACCCGAACCACGAAAGCCGCCTGTTCGATCCCAGCCACTGCGGCGCGCCTTGTGGGATCCCCGCGATCCCCGCAACCCGGAAATCGGGGCCGGAGTTCCATCATGCATTCATCCCCTGATGGCCCATCAAGCCCGGGCCAGGGACGCTTTGTTGCCGCAACCCCCGTTTTTCGCCTGGCCCCCCCACTGATGCAGATAAAGCGTTTACGCCTGACCGACACCGACACCTGGCAAGACTGGTTTCACAACGTGCAGCGCGCATTCCTCGTGATCCTGGCGCCCTGGCTGGTCAGCGTCCTGGCGCAGTTCATCGGACGCAGCTATCTACTGGTGAAGTACGCGCCGTCGGCCACCTATTCCGCGCTGCCACAAGACGTGGGGCGCACACTGGGGATCGGCCTGCTGTTCGACATCAAGGTCACCAGCATCGCGTTTTCGGCGTTGCTGTTGATGGCGATGCTGGTGGCCGGCAGCCGCCCCCTGTATGCCCGCTGGCTGCGCCTGACGCCGGGCGTCGGGGCGGCCATGGCCGCGTTGATTGCCGGTTCCACCGTGGTCAGCGTCTGTTACTTCGCCACGTTTTCCCGATCGATCGATATCTTCGTGTTCGGCATGATCGACGACGATACCCGCGCCATCCTGATGACGCTGTGGCACGGATACCCGGTGGTGCAAGCAGGCGTGCTGCTGTCGGCGGTGCTGGTCTGCACGTGGTGGCTGGGGACACGCTGGCGGCGCCGCGTGCTCAGCCTGCCGTTGCGGCGGCGGGCGCTGCTTCCCACCGCGCTGCAATTGTTGTTCATCGTTGCCGTTACTGTGTTGGCCTGCCGAGGGTCCCTGGGCCGGTTTCCGCTGAACAAGGACGACACCAGTATCTCGACCATGCGCTTGTTGAACGCCATTGCGCCCAACGGCATCTCTGCTTTCTCGTGGGCGCTGCGCGAGCATGGCAACGACAAGCGTTTCCTGCCCGCCACCGCCGCCGAAGGCGAAGCGCTGTACGCACGGTTTCTTGGGCACCCGGTAAAACCCGACCTGACGCCCTTTAACGCGGTGACCGGCGCCAACCCGGCAGCGCTGGCGCGGCCGCCGCATGTTGTGCTGCAAGTCATGGAAAGCATGGGTCACCACCTTAATGCCTATGACCAACCGGGCCGCGATCTGCTCGGTGCGCTGCGCCCGCATTGGGAACAGGACTGGCGCTTTGACCGCTTCCTGTCGGAAGGCAACGGCACGATCGATTCCCTGGCGCGCCTGCTGGTACGCAGCCCGGTGCCGGCCATCGGCCAATCGTCGGCCGCCGACGACACCTTCGCCAGCAATGCCTTCGCACCGTATCTGGCACGCGGCTACCGTGTGTTGTTCGTGACGTCCGGCGCGGCCACCTGGCGCAACCTGGGCACCTTCGCCACGCACCTGGGCGCCCACGAATTCATCGACCAGCAGACCTTGCGCGCCAAGTATCCCGAAGCCCAGGCAGGCACGTGGGGCGTACCGGACGAATACATGTTCCGCTACATCGAAAGCCGCCTGGCCGATGCCGATCGGGATGGTCAGCCGCTGTTCATCGTTGCGTTGTCCACCACGCACCATCCCCCGTTCATCGCGCCCGACGGCGCGCAGCGCAGCGGCCTGGATCTGGCCGATGTGACGCGCCAGCCGTACTTCAAAAGCTGGAGCTCGGTGCAAGACGCGTTCTACACGCTGCGCTACGCCAACGATCAGTTGGGCCAGTTCCTGACGCGCGTGAAGGCCTCGGCCAGCGGCGCCCGCACCATCATCGCGGTCACGGGTGACCACAACATGCAGGGCCTGAATTACCAGGACGCGCGCGAAGCCGCGCTGGCCCGCGCCGTGCCCTTCTACCTGTACGTGCCGCAAGCGTACCGGGGCCAATCGGTGTTCGACCCGGCCCGCGTGGGCGGCCACAAAGACATATTGCCCACCCTGTATCAGCTGAGTCTGCCCGCCACGCCTTACTACCGCACGGGCTGCGATCTGCTGGCGGCGCAGCCGGACCCGGTCTGGTGCTTTGGTATCAACGACCCGCATCTGACGATCACGCAAGACGGTGCGTACCGGCGCGACCGCCCAGGCAAGATCCTGCCCTGGGCCAACGCGCAGGGCCTGGCGCTAGGCGCCGAACAACCAACCACGCCGACGCAGCGCGCCCAGCAAGAGCGGTTGGCCGCCTATCCCAAGCTGATGCTCTGGCAGATCAATTACCAGGTGCAATCGCAAGCCCGGCCGTAAGGTTGCACTGCCGCGCCCGAAAACCGGCGCGGCGCGGCATGCCGCAGCGCCAGGCTGTCACGATCAGCCCAGCGGCGGCTCGGAACCGCCCCTGACCGATGCACGGTCAGCCAACCTGCACTTGCCCGTCGCCCGCGATCATCTCGCCCACGACGGTTGCCTGGTCAAAGCCCTGCTCACGGAATAGCGCCAGCACCGCGTCGGCCACTTCCGGCGCGCAGGACACCAGCAGGCCGCCAGAGGTTTGCGGATCGGTCAGCAACGCGCGCTGCGCGTCGGTGACGCCCGCGGACAGCTGCACGGCGTTGCCGTATGACGCCCAATTGCGGCCCGATGCACCCGTGATGACGCCCTGAGAAGCAAACGCTTCCACGCCGGGCAGCCAGGGCAACGCATCCAGGTCAAGGCGCGCGGTCAGTTTTGCGCCGCGCGCCATTTCCAGCGCGTGGCCCAGCAAGCCAAAGCCCGTGACGTCGGTCACCGCGTGCACGCCGTCCAGCGCGGCCAACGCGGCGCCGGGCCGGTTCAAGCGGGTTGTCGTGTCGATCATGACGCGGTAGCCGGCTTCGTCCAGCTGGTTCTTTTTCAGCGCGGCCGACAAGATGCCCACGCCCAACGCCTTGCCCAGGATCAGCACGTCGCCCGCACGCGCATCGGCGTTGCGCTTGACGCGGCTGGGATGCACCAGGCCCATCACCGCCAGGCCATAGATGGGTTCGACCGAATCAATGCTGTGCCCGCCCGCCACCGGAATGCCCGCTTCGGCGCAGACCGATTCGCCCCCGCGCAGAATGTCCGCGATGACGCTGTGCGGCAGCACATTGATCGGCATGCCCACGATGGCCAGCGCCATGATGGGCGTGCCGCCCATCGCATAGACGTCCGACAGCGCGTTGGTCGCGGCGATGCGGCCGAAGTCGTGCGGGTCGTCAACGATGGGCATGAAGAAATCGGTGGTGGCGATGAGCGCCTGCTCGTCATTAAGCCGGTACACCGCCGCGTCGTCGGCGGTCTCGGTGCCCACCATCAGGTTGGGGTAGCTGGCGGCGGGGCCGAAACGCTTGAGCAGTTCGGACAGAACGCCCGGCGCGATCTTGCAGCCGCAGCCGCCTCCGTGCGAAAGCGAAGTCAAACGCGGCACTGCCGCGGACGCTACATCGTGGGTCATTTCAGTCTCCGGATCTCAATCGAAAAAGGATAGCATCGCGCCCGCCCTTCGCCCTATGATGTTTCGGCGACGCGCGCGGTGGCGGTATGCCGGGCAGGACCCGCGCGACGCCCGCCATCCAAGCCCGTTTCCCTTTGACCTTTGCGAAGGACGCCGTCTTGATCAGCCGCCGCCGCCTGCTTCAAACCGGCCTGTCCGTGGCCGCCCTGCCATATCTGCCCAAGCTGGCACGCGCCGCCGATGACGCCGCGCTCAAGGCCGCCACCGGCCCCGATTGGGCGCCATGGACCTTGCCCACCCCCGCCCTGGTACTGCCCGACCTTTCCGGGCGCGAGCAAAAGCTGTCGGCCTGGCGCGGCAACGTGGTCATCGTCAGCTTCTGGGCCACCTGGTGCGAGCCGTGCCGCGACGCCATCCCGTTGATGTCCACCATGGCCAAGCGGCATCGTGAAGAAGGCCTGCGGCTGGTGGCCGTCAATGTGGGCGAAGCGCTGGGCAAGGTTTCGACCTTTCTGGCCAAGTCGCCGGTGGCCGGCACGGTAATGCACGACCGCAACAGCGCGGCGTCAAAGAAATGGGATGCCATCGCCTTGCCGGCCAATTACCTGGTGGACCGAGGCGGGTCGACCCGATATTGGCATCTGGGCGAGCTGGACTGGAAGTCTGAACAGGTGACGGCCGTGGTGACGCGCATGTTGCGGCGGTAGACGCGCAGGGGCGTGCGTGGATGAAGCCGTGGCGGGGGGTGTGGCGGGAGGTGTGGCGGAAGGCAGCAGGAGTCGAACCTACCTGGGAACGTCTGACGCCCCCAACTGGGTTTGAAGCCCAGCCGTGCCGCCGGGCACGGATGCCTTCCGCAGCGAAGGTGCCTATGATACCGGCTGCGGCGCCTCTTGCGTCGAAGCAAAAGCGCTGTCGCCGCGCAGCACATGGGTGTCGCGCACACGCCGCGTGTAGCCCACGCGATCAAAGAATTCCAGGATCTGGATGGCGCGCTTGCGTCCCAGGCCCGTGGCGTCGCGGAACACCGCCGCGTTCAGGCCGCGCGCCTGGCTTGCCAGGTCCGCCGCGATGCTTGCCAGCACATGCACCTGATCGCGGTGATAGAACAAGTCCTTGACCACTTGCGCGACTTCGCCGCGACGCAGCAGCTTGCGCAGCAGCAGCCGCACGCGCTCTTCGGGTTCGGCCAGCGCGCGCGCCACGTCGCGCACCCATGGCGGGTCGAACGCGCCGGCATTCAATAGCGGCAGCACACGCGCCGCCAGCGCATTTTCGTCGTCGGCGAGCGTGGACGTGTGCGACGGCAGGTGCAGCCAAGGGCCGTTGCGCGAAAGGCGCCCATCGCGTTGCAGCGCGTCGAGTACGGCGGTCCACAACGCATCGGGGCCCACCGGCATCGCCATGCGACGCAGGCGTGCACTGTCCGGGCCGGGCTCGTCCGGCGCGCCGTGGTGAAAGGATGCCAGCGCCTGTTCGACGCGGGCAAGCAGCGCCTGCCAGTGCGCGGCCAGGATCAACGTGCGGGGCGCCTGCGCGTTGCGCGTTTCGACCCACAGCGCGCCATGAGGGGCGGCGATGTCGCGCACCGGCATGCCCGTCAGGCGTTGCAACGCGGCTTCGTCCAGGCCCAGCGGCGCGTGCGCCAGCACCGGTGGCAAACCGCCGCCATCCAGCATGTCGGACAAAGCCTGCAACGCTTGCATGCGAGCGGCGGCGCGGCGCTTGCGGTCGGGTGCGTTGGGGTCCAGCACGCGTCCGCCACCGACCGTGCGCGTGGCCTGCGCGTTGCGCACGATGTAGCGGTCGCCCGGCATGGCGCACACGGGCTCATCGAACACCAGTTGCACCCAGCCGGACTGCCCGGGCGCCAAGGTCTCGGCGCTGATCGGCACCACGTGCGCCACGTGCCGCGCCGCGCCGATGTGCACGTGCAACGGCGCCCATGCACGCAAGGGCGCGTCGGCGGACGGCAGCAAGGTCAGGGCCACATCCAGATGGCGCGACGGCAAAAAACAGCGGGCGTCCGCGATCCAGTCGCCGCGCGCGATGGCATGCTTGTCGATGCCCGCCAGATTCAGTGCGCAACGCTGGCCCGCCGCGCCGGTTTCACTGGGCCGGTTCTGCGCATGAATGCCGCGTACCCTCACGCGTGTGCCGGCGGGCATCAGGCGCAGGTCGGCCGCCTCGTCGCCGGCGCGCGCCACGCCCGAATGCGCCGTACCGGTGACCACGGTGCCGTGGCCAGCCAACGTAAACACGCGGTCCACGGCCAGCCGGAACAAGCCGGCCGCGTCACGCCGTTGCAGGTCTTGCGCCTGACGGTGCAGATAGTCTTTCAGCTGCGCCGTGCCAACGTCGTCGGTCTGCGTGGCGCTTACGGCATGGACCGGCGCGCCATCCAGAAACGTGCCCGCGGCCAGCGCGGCGATATCGGCGCGCACGGCGGCCAGGCGTTGGGCGTCGGCGCGGTCGGCCTTGGTCAGTGCCACCGCGCCGCGCGCGACGCCCAGCAGCGTCAGGATGGCCAGGTGCTCGCGGGTCTGGGGCATGACGCCGTCGTCGGCGGCCACCACCAACAGGCCGAAGTCGATGCCGCTGGCGCCGGCGGCCATGGTGTGCACCAGCTTTTCGTGACCGGGCACGTCGATGAAACCCAGCACGTCGCCGTTGTCCAGCGGCGTGTAGGCGTAGCCCAATTCAATGGAAATGCCGCGCGCCTTTTCTTCCTTGAGCCGGTCGGTATCTACGCCCGTCAGCGCGCGCACCAACGTGGTCTTGCCATGGTCGATGTGTCCGGCGGTGCCGATGATCATGCCAGCGGCTCCGCCAGTTGCGCGGCGAAGGCGGCTTCGTCACGGGCTTCAAGGCAGCGCAGGTCCAGCCACAGCGCGTCGTCGGCAATACGGCCGATGACGGGCGTGGGCAGGCCGCGCAGCCGGGTTTCCAGCGTGTCCAGATGGCGGCCGGGGCGCCCGCTGCCGGTGTAGCGCAGCGCAAGGCCGAAGCTGGGCAACTGGTCCACCGGCAACGCGCCGCTGCCGATCTGGCTGAACATGGGAACGGCCTGCACGGCGTAGTTCGCACCGACCGCATGCGCCAAAACGCCGCGCAGCCGGTCGGCCAGCGGCTGGATATCGCGTTGCGGCCGGGTCAACAGGCGTAGCGTGGTGAGCCGCTGCGCCAGGAATTCGGGCGCGCGATACAGGTGCAGCACGGGTTCCAGCGCCGCCAGCGTCAGCTTGCCGACGCGTAGCGCGCGCTTGAGCGGGTTTTTCTTGATCTTGCGGATCAGGTCGGCGCGGCCGACCAACAGGCCGGCTTGCGGGCCGCCCAGCAGCTTGTCGCCGCTGAAGGTGACCAGGTCGGCGCCTGCCGCGATGGTGTCGCGCACCGTGTCTTCGCGCGGCAGGCCGAACTGCGTCAGGTCCACCAGCGTGCCGCTGCCCAGGTCTACCGTGGCCGGCAAGCCCTTGGCATGCGCCAGCGCCGCCACCTCGGCCACGCCGACGCTCTTGGTGAAGCCGGTGACCGCGTAATTGCTGCAATGCACCTTCATCAGCATCGCGGTGCGCGGCCCGATGGCGCCGTCGTAGTCGGCGGCATGCGTGCGGTTGGTGGTACCCACTTCAACGAGCTTGGCGCCGGCGCGTTTCATGATGTCGGGGATGCGGAACGCGCCGCCGATTTCAACCAGTTCACCACGCGACACCACGACCTCGCGCCGGTCCGCCAGGGCGTTCAGCATGAGCAGCACGGCGGCGGCGTTGTTGTTGACGACGGTGGCGGCTTCGGCGCCCGTCAGTTCGCACAGCAGGTCGTCGATGAGATCGTCGCGATCCCCGCGGCCACCGGTATCCAGATCGAATTCCAGATTGGCCGGCGTGGTCAGCGCGCGCAGCACCGATGCCACCGCTTCGTCGGGCAGCAGCGCCCGGCCCAGGTTGGTGTGCAGCACGGTGCCGGTCAGGTTATAGACCGCGCGCAGGCGGGGTTGCGCGGCCTTGTCCAGCGCCGCCGTCAAGCGGGCCGCAACCATTGCCGCATCCAGATCATGGCGCCTCAAGCCGCCGGCCAGCGCGCGTTGACGCAAGACATCCAGGTCGCGGCGCAATGCAGCCACAACCTGGGTACGGCCGTGCGTGTCCAACGCCACACGCATCGCATCCGCATTCAACAGGCGGTCCAGCGGCGGAATGTCGGACGCAGCAGCGGCAGTATCGGCAGCGGCAGTGTCGGCGGCGGCGGTTTCAGCGGCGACAGTCCCGACGCCGGCAGCCCCGGCGGCGGCGGTTTCAGCAGCGGCGGTCTCAGCGGCGACGGCGCTGTCTTCTGACGGAAGCTCGGCCATGCGGCTAGTCCTCGTTGCCATGCCACAGCAGCGGGTTGCCGCTGGCGCGCGAATAACCCGCCTCGCCCACCAGCACGTCCAGCATCAGGCTGGCCAGGTCATCGGCCACGGGTTCCACGTGCAGGTCCTTGTCCTGGTAGAAGATCTTGCGATAGGTGTGGCAGTGGTCGCAGGTTTCGGCCTTGATGGCGGGCGCGCGGCCGTCGATGGCCTGGTACGCCACCGATTCCACGTCTTCGCAATGCGTGCACTTGACGCGCACCATGTGCCATTGCGTGGCGCACAGGCTGCAACACAAGTAGCGGTAGCCTTCGAACTGGCCGCCCACGCGCACTACGCTGGCCACCGGCAAGCTGGCGCAAACGGGGCACACGCCGAACGGGCTGACCACGGGCAATTGCTTGGCGTCGAAGCGGCTGGCCAGATCGGTCCAATAGACTTGCAAGGCTGCCATGACGAAGGGCGCGGCCGCGCCGTCCACGCCCTGGTCCTGTTCGGCCAACACGGCTTCGGCCAGGTCTTCGAGGGATTCGGGGTCTTGGTCGATTGCGCGGCGCAACGCAGTACAGACTTCGACGGCTTCGGCAGGCACCCCCGCGGTACGCGATACGTCATCGACCAGGCGCGCCAGGATGCCGCGCCACATCGGGTCGCGCGGCCAGCCCACCGCCTGTAGCGGCGGCATGCCATGCGCCTGCGCCAGCGACAGCCGATCTTCGGATACGCCGGGCGCGGCGCAGTCCTGCAGGGCGCGATGCTGGGCGTCGACCAGATGCGCCATCAGCAGCAGGTAATCGGCCACCGGGCTATCCGACGCCAGTTGCCGCAGGCGCGCCGCGCGCGTTGAAAAAATCGAGCCGCGTTCAGGCAAGCTGACGCGGGGGATGACATTGTGGTCTAGCGCTTCGATTTCACCGCGCGGAAGAATTCGCTGCAATTGCGTCTCCAAAAAAACAAACACGGCTGCCAGCCTTCGAAGAAGGATAGCAGCCGTGCGATCAGGATAAAACCGGCGCTACTTCCGGATCTGTTCGCGGAACCAGGCGCGATGGTGCTTCCACGCCCAGCCCGCCGTGACATAACCGCGCAGCATGGCCGTCAACGAGCCCTTGACCCAGATCGCGGCGTAGATGTGCACGATGATCGAGCAGATCAGCACCAGCGCACTGACGGCGTGCACCACGGACGCGACCCGCACCACCCAGATCGGGAAATAGAACGCGAAATATTCGCGCCAGATCACGATACCGCTGGCGAACAGGCCCAGCATGCACAACACCAGCACGTAGAACAGCAGCTTCTGGCCGGCGTTGTACTTGCCGACTTCGGGCAGCTTTTCTTCGCGGTTCTCGACCACGTCGTTCAGCTGCTTGAGCCACTGGCGATCAGCGCGCGTCATCAGGTTGTGCCGCCACATGTGGCCGGCGAACACGACGAAGCAGACGAACATCACCACTCCGATGATGGGGTGCAGAATGCGCGTCCAGGGGCCGCCGCCGAACAGGTTGGTCAGCCAGTACATCGACGGGTGAAACAGCGCCAGCCCGGACAGCGCCAACAGAATGAACGTGAAGGCGATGATCCAGTGGTTGGTGCGCTCACCCGGCGAATAGCGCTTGATGCGGCGGTGACGGTGGTCTTCAGTCATGGCGGATCTCCTCTTCGGCGCGGCGCTCGTCTTCCTCCGACACCTCGTTACGGCCCACGCGGGCGTAGTGGAAGAATCCCGCCAGGGCGGTCAGGGCCATCGCGGCCACACCCAGCGGTTTGGCCAAGCCCTTCCACAGCGACACCATGGGACTGATCTTCGGGTCCTGGGGCAGGCCGTGATACAGCCCGGGCTGGTCGGCGTGATGCAGCACGTACATGACATGGGTGCCGCCCACGCCTTGCGGGTCGTACAGCCCGGCCTGGTCGAAACCGCGGGACTTCAGGTCCACGATCCGTTCCTCGGCATGCTGCTTCATGTCTTCCTTGGTGCCGAAGACGATGGCGCCGGTGGGGCAGGCCTTGACGCAGGCCGGCTCCTGGCCAACGGCCACGCGGTCGGAACACAAGGTGCACTTGTACGCCTTGTGGTCTTTCTTGGAGATGCGCGGCACGTTGAACGGACAGCCGGTGATGCAGTAGCCGCAGCCAATACAGTTTTCCTCGTGGAAGTCCACGATGCCGTTGGTGTATTGGATGATGGCGCCCGGCGAGGGGCAGGCCTTCAGGCAGCCCGGGTCCTCGCAGTGCATGCAGCCGTCCTTGCGGATCAGCCATTCCAGGTCGCCGGCGGGGTTCTCGTATTCCGAGAAGCGCATGACGGTCCAGGAATGCTCGGTCAGGTCGGCCGGGTTGTCATAGACGCCCACGTTGGTGCCGATCTCGTCGCGCAGATCGTTCCATTCCATACAGGCGCTTTGGCAAGCCTTGCACCCGATGCACTTGGAGACGTCGATCAGCTTGGCGACCGAGCCCGTGATGGGTTCACGGATACCGGGCGGCGGCGTGGTGGTGGCCGAGCGCCGCTTGATGTCTAGGGATTGCATGGACATGTCGGTTCTCCTAGGCCTTCTCGACCTTGACCAGGAACGACTTGAATTCCGGTGTCTGGGAATTGCCGTCGCCCACGAATGGCGTCAGGGTATTGGTCAAAAAGCCGGGTTTGGCCAGGCCCACGAAACCCCAGTGGATCGGAATGCCCACGTGGTGCACCGTCTTGCCTTCGATGGTCAACGCGCGCAGGCGCTTGGTGACCAGCGCCACCGCCTTGATGTAGCCGCGGTTGGACGACACCTTGACCCGCGACCCGTTGGCAATACCCAGTTCCTTGGCCAAGGCATCGCCGATCTCGACGAATTGCTCCGGCTGGAGAATCGCATTGATGCGGACGTTCTTGGTCCAGTAGTGGAAGTGCTCGGTCAGGCGGTAGGTGGTGGCCACGTACGGGAACTTGTCGACCGTGCCCATCGCGGCCAGGTCGTCCTTGAAGACGCGCGCGGCCGGGTTGCTGGTCACGCCCTTGGCCTTCGGGTACAGCGGGTTGTATCCCAACGGCGTTTCGAAGGGTTCGTAGTGTTCCGGGAACGGCCCTTCGGCCATGCCCGCCCGCGCGAAGAAGCGCGCCACGCCTTCCGGGTTCATGATGAACGGCCCCATGCCGCCGTCGGGGTTTTCGTCGCCCTTGAAGTCGGGGATGTCGGCACCGGCCCATATCTTGCCGTTCCAGCCGATCAGCTTGCGGCGCGGATCAAAGGGCTTGCCCGCCACGTCGCAAGATGCGCGGTTGTACAGGATGCGGCGGTTGGCCGGCCACGCCCAGGCCCAGTTCAGGGTCTGGCCGATGCCGGTGGGGTCGCTGTTGTCGCGCCGCGCCATCAGGTTGCCGCCGGGCCCCCAGGCGCCAGCGAAGATCCAGCAGCCGCTGGCGGTGGAGCCGTCGTCGCGCAGTTCCGCAAAACCCGCCACCTGCTCGCCGCCCTTGCGGGTGACCTTGGTGGGGTCCTTGGGGTCGACCAGGTCCACCAGGGCGCGCCCGGAGTATTCCTTGGCCAGTTCCTCGGCGGTGGGGTTCTGCGGGTTGGAGTACGGCCAGGACAGGTTGACGATAGGGTCGGGATACGTGCCGCCTTCGTCCTGGTACATCTTGCGCAGGCGCGTGAAGATCAGCGACATGATTTCGATGTCGCTCTTGGCTTCGCCCGGAGGCTCGGCGCCCTTCCAGTGCCATTGCAGCCAGCGCCCGGAGTTCACCAGCGCGCCGTCTTCCTCGGCGAAACAGGTGGTGGGCAGGCGGAAGACTTCGGTCTGGATCTTGGACGGATCCACATCGTTGGCCTCGCCCGCGTTGCGCCAGAATTCCGAGGTCTCGGTGACCAGCGGGTCCATGATGACCAGGAATTTCAGCTTGGCGAAACCATCATTCAACTTGGCCTTGTTGGGCGCCGCCGCCAGCGGGTTGAAACCCTGCGCGATGTAGCCGTTCATCTTGCCCTGGACCATCAGCTCGTAGACCTGGAGCATGTCGTACAGCTTGTCCAGCTTGGGCAGGTAGTCGAACGCCCAGTTGTTTTCCGCCGTGGCGGCGTTGCCCCACCAGGCCTTCATCAGGCTGACGTGGAACTTGTTGTAGTTCTGCCAGTAGCTGAGCTGGTTGGGACGCAGCGGCTTTTGCGTACGGGTCTCGATGTACTTGGCGTAATCCTGCTCGGGTTCGTTGGGCAGCGTCATGTAGCCCGGCAGCAGGTTCGACATCAGGCCAAGATCGGTCAGGCCCTGAATGTTCGAGTGCCCGCGCAGCGCGTTCATGCCGCCACCGGCGATGCCGATGTTACCCAGCAACAGCTGCACCATCGCGCCGGTGCGGATGATCTGCGAACCGATGGAATGCTGCGTCCAGCCCAGCGCATACAGGATCGTGCCCGCGCGGGTGGGGCTGGCGGTGGACGCCAGCATTTCGCACACCTTCAGGAACTTGTCTTTCGGCGTGCCGCACACGCGCTCGACCATGTCTTCGGTGTAGCGCGAATAGTGCTTCTTCATCAGTTGGTAGACGGTGCGCGGATGCGCCAGCGTCGGGTCCGTCTTGACGAAACCGTCGTCGCCGCGCTCGTAGTCCCAGCTGGCCTTGTCGTAGGAACGCTTGTCGGCGTTGTAGCCGGAATACAAGCCTTCCTCGAACGTGAAGTCCTCACGAACGATGAAAGAAAAGTCGGTGTAATTGCGCACGTACTCGTGCTGGATCTTGTCGTGATCCAACAGGTACTTGATGACGCCACCCAGGAAGATGATGTCGGTGCCGGTGCGTATGGGCGCGTAGAAATCCGCCACGGATGCCGAACGCGTAAAGCGCGGATCCACAACGATCAGCTTCGCCTTGTTATGGGCTTTTGCTTCCGTGACCCATTTGAACCCGCACGGGTGGGCCTCGGCGGCATTGCCACCCATGATCAGCACTACGTCCGCGTTCTTGATGTCGACCCAATGGTTCGTCATCGCTCCACGGCCAAACGTCGGGGCAAGACCTGCCACCGTCGGGCCGTGTCAGACACGTGCTTGGTTATCGAACGCCAACATCCCCATGCTGCGCACGGTCTTGTGCGTAACGTAGCCCACCTCGTTGCTGCTTGCAGAGGCGGCCAGCATGCCGGTGGTCAGCCACCGGTTGACTGTCTTGCCGTCCGCGGTCTTCTCGACGAAGTTCGCGTCGCGGTCGGCTTTCATGAGTTTGGTGATGCGGGTCAGCGCGTCGTCCCACGACATCCGCACCCATTTGTCCGACCCGGGCGCCCGGTATTCCGGGTACTTCAGGCGGTTGGGGCTGTGGATGAAGTCGATCAGCGCCGCGCCCTTCGGACAGAGCGTGCCGCGGTTGACGGGGTGATCAGGGTCGCCTTCGATGTGCATGATGCTGGCGCGCGCGTTCTTGGCGCCGTCGCCCAGACCGTACATCAGCAAGCCACAGGCGACCGAACAGTAGGGACAGGTGTTGCGCGTTTCAGTCATGCGCGCAAGTTTGTACTGGCGCACTTCAGCCATGGCCGTGCCGGGGGCTACCCCGAGCAATGCCAGGCTAGAGCCTGCCAGGGTGGCACCTGTCACCTTGAAGAACTGGCGGCGATTCATGTTGACCATGAAGCACTCCTCTCCTGGTGAATGACGAAAGCCGGTGGCTTGCCCAACGCGGAAAAGCCCTACAACTTCCAAGGATATTTCAATAAGTATATTCGCAAGACCAAGTCGCGCGCCACGGAAAAAGCCCGGCTAACGCCGATTTGGCGGCGAAATGGGAGTTGTTCGCAGATTTTGGAGTGTCTGGCGGCTGCTACATTCCTCGTTCACGCTTGACCGTTGGAATGCCCGATGCGCCGTTTTGTTCCCTTGGCTTTGTGCCTGGCCTGCCTGGCCGGGACGCCCGCCTCCACCGCACTGGCCGCGCCCGCAGCCGCGCGGCTCACACCGGCCGCCACCGCAACCGAAGTCGCCCAGCAAGCGGCCATGGAAGGCTATCTGTACTTCTATCCGCTGGTGACGATGGACTTGAACCGGCGGCAGTTCACGCATCCGTCGCGAGGCGCCCAGGGTGCGGCCGCCAACACGTTCCTGCATGGTCGCGGCCTGCCCCCGGCCGGCGAGGCGGCCCCGTGGACCAACCCCGACATGCTGCGCAGCACCGGCTGGATCGACCTGACGGCCGGCCCCGTCGTGCTGTCGGTGCCCGACACCCAGGGCCGGCTGTATTCGTTGACGCTGGTGGACATGTGGACGGACGCCTTCGCCATGCTGGGCAAGCGCACCACCGGCACGGGCAAGTCCAACACCGTGATCGTGCCGCCCGGCTGGACGGGCACGCTGCCCTCCGGCATGGCCCGCATTGACGCACCGACCCCGCACGTCCTGGCCAAGCTGCTGATCCAGGCAGACCGGCCCGCCGATTTCGCCGCCGTGAACGCCTTGCAGGACGGCTACGCGCTGACGCCGCTGTCACAGTGGAACTTGCCGGCGCAGTCGCAGCGGGTGAAGTCGGACCCCAATCTGGACCTGAAGATAGCAGTGCGCGAGCAGGTGGAATCCATGCCGACCGACGCGTTCTTCACCTACGCCGCCGAGCTGCTGCGCAAGAATCCGCCGCACGCAACCGACCAGCCGATGCTGGCCAAGCTGCGCCAGGCAGGCCTGATTGCGGGCCGTCCGTTTGATTTCGACAAGCTTGACCATCCCGCCAAACAAGGCATGCGACGCGGACTGCGCGCGGCGCGTGAGCGCATGCAGGCCGCCGCGGGCGCCTCGCTGCGCAACCTGAACGGCTGGCAACAGGAAACAGCCAGCGTGGGCGTGTATGGCAACGCGTACCTGCGCCGGGCGCTGGCCGCGCAAGCACAACCGGGCGCCAGCCTGCCCGAGGATCTGGCCGTGCTGCTGCTGGCTGCCGACAACCAGGGTGCCCCGATCGACGGCGCGCATCGTTACTTCTTGCACTTTGAAGGCGGGCAGCTCCCGCCCGCTGGCGCGCTGTGGTCATTGGCCGCTTACGACAGCCAGGGCATGCCCGTTGCCAACATGCTTGGCCGTCATACCCTGGGCGACCGTCAGCCGTTGCGCTACAACGCCGATGGCTCGCTGGACCTGCATTTCAGCCAGACGCCGCCCGCCCCCGAGGACCAGGCCAACTGGCTGCCGCTGCCCGCATCGGGCGCCGTGACGATGTTGTTGCGTATGTACGAACCGCAGCCGGTTTTGTTGGACGGGCTGTGGATGCCGCCCGCCTTGGTGCGCGATGATCCGCAGCCGCCGGCGCAAGTGGATTCGGATGTGGATGTGGAGCCCGCCGCCAGCGCCGCCCAGCCTTCCGAGAAGAAACCCTAGCACGTGGCCGGATGACGGCTCGGTGACAGGCGCCTGCCGCTACCATAGGCGTTTTATTTTTCAATGATGAGCGCCCGCCATGGACGACGCCTTTAGCCACCAACTGTCGATGACCATCCTGATGACGCCTGACATGGCGAATTTTTCAGGGAACGTACACGGCGGAACCATCTTGAAGTACCTGGACCAGGTGGCCTACGCCTGTGCCAGCCGCTACGCCGGCCAATACGTGGTCACGCTGTCGGTGGACCAGGTCGTGTTCCGCGAACCCATCCACGTGGGTGAATTGGTCACTTTCCTGGCGGCGGTGAATTACACCGGGCGCACGTCGATGGAAATCGGCATCAAGGTCGTCACCGAAGACATCCGCAAAAAGCTGGTGCGCCATACCAACAGCTGTTATTTCACGATGGTGGCGGTGGACGACAACGGCGCACCCACCGCCGTGCCGCCGCTGGCCCCGCGCAACCTGGAAGAAAAGCAACGCTTCGAAGCCGCGCGTCTGCGCCGCGAACTGCGCCAGGAAATGGAACGCCGCCACGACGAAATCAAACGGGAAACGACGCACGACGCGCCGTAACGGCTGGCGGACCGGCGGGGGCTATTTCTCTGTGCCGGGTTCGCTGGCGATAAAGTCATCCAGGGCTTTTCGGGCCGCTTCCGCCTGGGCGGGGGTAGGTCCACGCGTAGCGCTTTGCGGCTCGACCCGGGGCGGAGCAACGGCCCCGTAACGCGGGCGCAGTGAACGCATAGCGTGATCCCAGATTGCCAGCGTCTGATCCTTGCTCAATGTGGAGTCAACAGGTGGACGGGGCCTTTTTCTTTGCCACAACGGAGGATCGCCCCGAGGGACAAAGTTGGGCAAAAGCCAATTAAGCAACTTGTCCGGTGTGATCTCCGGGTTGGCGTGCAGTCGGGGCACGCCGCCCGCGGTCAGGCGGAAATTAACCGATGGACTCGCCAACGAACGGCTATCCCGGTAGTTTTCAGCCACAAACAAGAACCCGCGATGGTCTTTCGTTTCATACCGCATCAGGTATTCCTCCGCGGGATTCCCCGCCAGCGTGGTATGCCCCTTGCGCACCACATCGGGGTCCCAGACGCGAAAGGCTTTGAAGTCGCGGACCATGCGTTCGATGAGGCGAGGCGACTCATTGCGCGCGGAGTCACTGAAGTAGATTTCCAGTTTGACGTTCGAGCCTCGCGCCATGAAGCTCACGATGCCCATCTCGTGGTCGTGCGTACCCCGGATGATGACGGGGCCCAGCGAAAGGCCCGGGCCGGCCGCTTCGGCTTGCTTGACGCCGACAACTTGCGCAGCGAGCTCAAGCAGGCGCGACTCGACCTGTGCATTGCTGCCCTCGTACGAGTTTGCTGCCAGCTTGACGTGCGTGCCGATCACCAGCAGATGCAGTTCATAGGTTTGCGAACCCGTGCTGCCCAGGCTCCGGTGAAATTGGAACAGCCACTTCCCCCGCGCCAATTCCTCCGCACAGAGAAGCACAGACTTGCCGGTTTCAGAACTGTTGACGGCGCCGATGCGGCGGGCGCGTTCTGAAAGAGCCTCGTCAAACTGAGCCAACGTGATGTCTTGCCCCAGAATATCGATTTCAACGCTCGTATGATCGGCCCCTCCTCCGTAGTAGAGCTTCGCGAACGCCCTGGAAGGCGGCCCCCAGTCGTCGGGAAGTTCGATCAGTTGCCTGCCTACCGCCCACGTTCGCATGGGGCCGGTAATCTCGTTCACGGCGAATTCCTCCTTTGAATGAAATAGGGCCATCACGCCGGCGGCGAGCCCGGCCAACAGACAAAGCAGCGGGATCAAGCGGCGCATGATGGACGCTTGGCTTGAGCAGCGATCTTGATGAGGCTATACAGCGTGAAGTGCCGGGTCTGCATCACTTTGAATGCGCCCTCATGGTCAAAGCCCGTGGCGCTGACTTGCACCCGCACTTGGCCTTCGCGCGCCTGCGCGGCCGGCGCCTGGCCTGAACTGACCGGAACCGTGCCATCACCGATGCCGTCCTGCATTTCGCAGTGCAGTTCCCAATGGCTGACTTCCATGGATACGGTTAGCCGGCCTGCTCTGACCGGCACGTGTTCCACGGCGCGACTGCCGCCAACGTACAAGGGGCTGGATCCTTGATCTCGCACCTGCGCCATCTGCATGGTGGACACAACGAAGGCATCCGGGGGCACGCCCAAAGGCCGATTCAGATCGCCCCGTCCGGCTCGCATTTGCCAGGTAATGGTTTCGAAACTCGGCTGTTTGGCGTCAGCCCCGTAATACACGTAGGTGTTGGGGTGATAGGCGGCATCTATCCTTTCGTGAAACAGCTTCGCCAGTTCGATATTTTCCGCGTAGTCCTTCCACTCGGCGGGAGCCCCATCCTTCGGCTTTAACCACTCTTCGCGCAGCAACGCCCACCAGCGATCACGGCGCAAATAGATTTCCTGGTAAGGGTCCGCCTCAGGACGCGCAGGCATGGCGGGCGCGTGGTCGGGGTCTCGAAGGCGTAACCATCCCGGCGAATAGTTCTTGGTGGGCAGCAATTGCAGTGCACCCGGCGACTGGGCGAATACCGCTGTGACGTCCTGGCCGGTCACGCCGATCACGGCGGCGGCCATCGCGCTTTCTTGCTGCATGCCCACTTTGCAGCGCCGGTATGCCACCGGGGCGCCATGGGTCGGCATCACGCCGTGCACCACGCCTGCAATGGCTTCGCTCATGCCGGGTAACTGCGCGCAACGCCGTGCCACCAGCCCGCCCATCGAGTGTGTGACCAGGATGACCTGCTGGCACTCGGACCCGTACTGACGCCTGATTTCGTCGATACGCTCGGCCAGCTTGTTTGCCGCCACGTTGTTGTCCGCCAGCCAGTTGTAGCCAAACGCGTGCACCGGCATCCGGTATGCGGCGCGGGCGGACAGGTCGTCCGTCTTCAGATGCGGCAGCTGGCGCAGCAGGTGTTCGCCCAGGCCTGCCAGGGGCACCTCCAGCCCGGGCTTCAGGCGCGGCTGCAACGAGGGGTCGTCGGGCACGTCCAGGTGCATGGACTTCAGTTGGAATTCCGGCCACTCGTGCGGCCGATAGGAGCTGTTCAGCGAGTCTTCGAGCCAGAGCAGGAACGGGTGATAGCTGCTTTCGCCGACTTCGCCCCAGCCCCGTTCGCGATAGCGATCGATAAGCGCCTGTTTGCTTTGCGTGGCCGAATCGACGGAAGGCACGATCACCGAACCCACGCGACGCTCGGGCACGGCGCCGGCGTCATCGACGGTCACGCGGTCGGGGTGCAACACGGCCTGACGGGTCCCCGCGGGAACGCCGTTCCAACGCCGGAACAAATCAACAGGTTTGCCAGCCAAGCCTGCATCCAGGCGCCAGACGGGTTCGGCTTCTTGCCCGTCATCCGGCACGGACTTCAGATTCGAGCCCATGATGCCCGGAACGAATACGACCGGCAGGATAGCGTCCGGCGGGATCCGCAGGATGACCGGATCGCACTGCTCGGCGGGCGTCAGGGTCCACTGAAACACGGGCTGGCCCCGGGCGTTGTAGGACATCGGGGCGAAGCGCTGCGCGGGCGCTGCGGTATCGGTCACGGCGGGCTCCTGAGGGGCACGCGCGTGGCCTTGGCGGATTGCGTGGCGCTGCGCGAGCGAATCACTTGACCCGCAACAGTGATGGCGATCCAACAAAAAGGCTATTGGAAGAGTCTGATTTCCGGTTCAGATTGCTAAGAACCCGCGTGGCGAATCAGGCCCGCTCCGCCGCTCCGGGCGGTGGCGGCGGCGCCGAGGCCGGTTCGCGGTCTCGGCCAACCATGCGTTTCAGCCCCAGCCATTGCTGCGACCAGAACCCGCGGCCGTAGTCGCGGCCGCCCAATTCGGCCTGCTGGTCGTGGATGCCCGTGGGGCCATAGCCCACGCCAAAACGGGCGGTGCGAAACAGCACGTCCCAGATGGGGAACAGCGCGGCAAAGTTGTAGCCGCCGACGGGGCCGGGCGTGGACGCGTCGTAGGCGATGGAGTGGTGATGCCGATGGAAACGCGGACTGACCAGCAGGCGTTCGCCCAGCGCGCCGAAGTGCATGCGCAAATTGGCGTGCGAGAAGCTTTGCGCCAGCTGCGTAATGGCCACCACCGCCACGAACTGCGCCGGCGGCACGCCCACCAACTGCGACACGAACACAACCAGCACGTCGCGCAGCATGTCGTCCAGCAGGTGGTTGCGGTCGTCGCTCCAGATGGTCATCTGGCGCTGGCTGTGATGCACGGCGTGCAGCGCCCACAGCCAGCCGAAGCGGTGCTGCGCACGGTGGTAGACGTAGTCGACCGCGTCGAACAGCAGCAGATAGATGATGAGGCTGACCCAGGCCTTGTCGGTCACGCCCGGCCAGTACTGGTCCAGCTGGAAAGGCGCAAAGCCCCACACGTGCAGCTGGCCGAAGACGCTGTCCCAGAACGGGTCGATGGTGAAGAACAGCGCCAGGCGGAAAACGCCCAGGCGGTGGATCAGCGTGTACAGCACGTCGATGCCGATCTGGCGTCGGTCGGTCACGGCTTCGACGGGCCGCAGGCGTTGCAGCGGGCCGAACACCAGCACCAGCACGGCAACCTGCACCAGACCGACCAGCAGCCACATGGTGGCGTCATAGCCGTCCTCGATGAAGTTGCTCATCCCGAGGTGAAACAGCGCGGGCTGGATCAGCGTTTCGAAGAGCCATTGCTGGCATGCCCCGAAGAATTGGCTAAGCGTTTCCATGATCAATGATGCGTGGCGATCCAGTCGCGGTAGGCCGGATGCGTGTCCAAGGTGGCAAAACAATAGCCCTTCTGCTGCAAGCCCACAATCAAAGGCTCCAGCACGGCGGGCGCCCAGGGGTCCTGGCGTGACCAGATGCCCAGGTGGGCAAGCAGGATATCGCCGGGCTTGATGGTGCGCAGCGCCTGGTCCAGCAGCTTGGCGTTGGGGAATTTATCGCTGGGCAGTTCATCGCCCAGGAAGCCGGCGGGCGACCAGCCCACGTGTTCGTAGCCGCAGGCCTTGGCGGCCTGGAGCAGGGCGGGCGACGTCTTGCCGCCCGGTGCGCGGTACAGCGGCAGCATCCTGGCGCCCGTCATCTGGTGAAAGCGGGTGGCCGAACGCTTGATTTCGGCGCAGTACTGTTCGGCCGTCCATTCGGCGCGCTTGCCGGTGTCCGGCCCCGCGCTGGGCTTCACGCGAAACTTTCCGCCCGGCAGGTCGGCCTGCCAGTAGACGTGGTCGTAGGTATGCGATCCGAAAGCATGCCCTTCCGCCGCGCGCGCCTTCCACCACGGCGCCCAGACGTCGTCCAGGCTGGAGCCGTCGGTCTTGGTGCGTTCGTTGGCCAAAAAGAAAGTGACCTTGACGTGATGGCGGTTAAGCACATCGGCGATCAGCGGCGCGACCCCCATGTGACCGGTGTCCAGGGTCAGGTAGACGGGCTTGTCGCAGGTGCCCGGCGCCGCAGCATTCGCCACCGGCACGGCACACGCCAGCGCCAGCGTCATGGCCAGCAAGCGCACGCCAGCGGGCGCAGCGGGCGCAGCGTGGGGAGGGTAGCCCCCCCTATCGGGTCGGCGCATGGTTCAGCGTCCAGACGCCGTGCGGCGACTTGCCCACCGGGACCTGGTTCACGACCTTTTTCTGCTCCAGGTCCACCACCGTCAACTTGCGCGCCCAGCGCGAGGTCACCAGCAGCGTCTTGCCATCGGCCAGCACATCCATGCAGTCCGGGCCGCCCGGCACCGCGAAGGTGTCGGTCACGGTCAGCGACAGCATGTCGATGCGGCTGATGGAATTGGCGGTGCGGTTGCTGACGAACAGGTGGCGCTTGTCGCCCTGCGCGCGAAACGCGTGCGCGCCCGCAGCGGTGGGAATGCGCTTGACCAGCTTGGCCGGGCCCTTGCTCACGTCATAGGCTTCCACGAAGGAATCGCCCGTCAGCGCCACCAGCAGGGTCTTTTGATCCGGCGTCAGAAACACGTCGGCCGGCGTCTTGCCCACCGACACCGTCCACTTGGGCGTTTGCGTCGCCAGGTCGATGGCGATCAGCTGGTCGCTGTCCTGCAAGGTGACGTAGGCCGTCGTGCTGGTCTTGTCGATCATGATGTGGCTGGGCGTCTTGCCCGCCTGCACCCGCTTGACCAGCTTCAGCTCGGCGCCCTTTTGCTGCGGCTGCCACGCGTAGATGTCGATGTGGTCCAGCCGGTTGGCGGCCGTGACGAACCACTTCATGTCCGGCGAAAACTGCAACTGGTAGGGGTCGACGATGTCGGTCAGCGTGCGCTGCACTTCGCCCGTCTTCGGGTCCATCATCGTGATCGTGTTGCCCGTGGCGTTGGCCACCATCAGCGACTTTTCGTCGGGGGTCAGATACAGGTGGTGCGGTTCCTTGCCGGTAGGCACCCGGCGCAGTTCCTTGTAGGACACCGGGTCGACGATGCTGACGTTGGCGTCCAGGGAATTCAGGACGAAAATCGGGGCGGATGCCGCCGCTGCGCTAAGCGCCATCCCTACGCCGGCCAGGGCGTAGCGGACAAAATGCAAGGGGTTCAATTTCAAGGTCCGGCAAAAGAGGATCGGGCACCGATCCCAGTGCTCGCCATTTTAGGCACAGCCACCTTTCAAAAGGGCAACAAGCGGGGCTTTGGCGGCATTCGCTTGCGCCTGTTGCGACTTGGCAACATCCCCGCCGGCCCTGCCCCCGAAATGCCAAAAAGTCATTTGGCGCCAACGGGTTGCGCGTCGGCGTCCACCCACGCGCCGGCAGCGATATCGCGTTCCCGCAGCGCCTGCGCGCGGCTGGCGGAAGCCGGCCCCAGGTCAGACTCCAACACCCCGCCTTGCGGCCCAATCACAAAGGTACCGATACCGGTCTGCCCGTATCGCGCGGGCCACGCAACAATGCGGTAAGCCGTGCTTTCGGAGCCGGGCAGGATCTTGTAGCGATAACCAAAATACGCGTCCTCGGCCGGCACCTCGGGGCCCATCGCCAGCGCATCGGGACCAAACGCCTGGGGCGGGGCGCCCGGCACTTCGGGCCAGTACAGGCCGTCCATGGCACCGGGGCGGCTGATCAGGCGGCTGGCATAGCGGCCCTGCCCCACGCCCTGTTGATACCGCGTCTGGGCCGCTTGCAGCTGTTGCAGCGTCTCGATGGCGGCCAGTTCGTTGCGGCCGATCGCGCGGCGGGTCAGTTCGGCCTTGCCCGCCACCGGGTCGAAGCGCCAGCCCTTGCCGACCTGGGCGATAGGCACGGGCATCGTCCAGCCAGAATCGCCCACGGCCAGCCAGGAACGGCCGCCATCGGCGATGACTTCATGTTTTTTTGCCCACGCCGACAGGAAGCGATAGATGTCGTCTTGCGAGACGCCGCCCGGCACCAGCTGTTTGTGATTGGGTCCCAGCACCTTGGCCATGGCCGATGAATCGCTGGTGGCCAGCGCGTCGGTGAAGGCGTCAGCCGCGGCCTGCGCGGTCGGATACACGCTTTGCGCGGCCGTCGGCGCGGCAACGCAAAGCGCCAACAGCGACACGGCGCCCAGCGCGCGCGCACGAACCCAGGCATTCGTCATGAAAGCTCCCTTGTTCATGGTGCTACCTCCGGCCGCCGATATGGCCGCCACCGCCACCGCCTCGATGCCCGCCGCCGCCGCTTGCCCGCTGACCACCGCCCCCGCCCCCGCCGCGATTCATATCGCTACGGTGGCTTTGCTGGCGCATGCGGTCGCCGTTGCCCGCGTCGCTTAACGCGTTGCTGGTGTTCGTTGTCCGGGCGCGATCGCGAGCCGCCGATTCGTCCGCGCGCTGGCGTTGCGCCGCGGCCTGGCGATCGTTGGTGGACACGCTGGACGAACGGGGCGTGTGCGAGCCTGCGCCCTGTCCGCCGGTGCCGGCGCCTGAGTGATTCTGCGCGCGGTTTTGCCCGCGATCCTGCCCCCGGTTGGCCGCGCCCTCGCCACTGCGGCCCGCCGCGCCCTGGCCGCCCCGGTTGGCGGCGCCCTGGCCACGGCCGGCGTCGCCATGGCCGGCGATGGGTTGTCCGGTACGCCCTTCAAACGATTGCGCCGCGCGGTCACGTGCCGCCTCGCGGGAACCGGCAGCGGGCGCCGCGCCGGCCGCGCGCGCGCCCTGCCCCTGACCCGTTCGCTGGCCGGATTGCCGGTTCTGCACGCCTGCCTGGCGCTGGCTGTCAAAACGCTGCCGGCTGGCCGAATCGGCATACGGCGTATTGCCGCGATTTTCAGGGTTGTGCTTCCACGACACGTTGTTGTTACGGGCGTTGTCGATGCGCTGGTTCACATTGATGTTGTTGTACCGGTTCACATCGATATCGACATCGTTGTGTCCCCAGTCAAAGCCGCCCCACATCGAATTGACGGCCGCCACCCCCAGGCCGAAGCCGATGCCCGACACCAGTGCCGTCCCAAAAACGGACCCCGGCGGCGGCGGGTAGTAATAAGGCGGGTAGGTAGGATAGGCCCAGGCCCCGTACACCACGCTGGGGTTGTAGCTGGGCACGTAGACAACTTGCGGATCGGTGGGCTGGATCACCACCACGGTCTTTTCGTTCGTGGTGCTGGAGGTGACCGTCTGCTGTGGCGTGCTTTTCAGGTTGCCCGCCTTTTGTGCCTGCGTACGCAAGCGCTGCACGGAATCCATCACCGCATCGGGCTGCGCCAGGAAGGCATCGCCCACGGATTTCACCCAGTCCGGCTGGCGCCCCATCATGTCCATCACGGACGGAAACGCCACCAGGGATTTCACGCTGGGATCCCAGGGCTCGGCCTCGACGGCCTTGACCGCCTGGTCACCCGATTCCGAGGTATGGGCCGCCGACCATTTGGCCGCGGCGGCGATGTCGTCGGGGTACGTGGACCCCATGAGGATTTGCGACAGCAAGGAATCAGGGTACAGCGCCACCGGCGCCATCAACTGATCCAACTGCCCCTTGTCCAGCTGGGTTTGGGCCACCGCCGGCAAACAGACCGCCAGCCCCAGGCACAACCAGCCAATGAACCACCCTTGCAGTCGACGCATGAACCGTTCTCCGTGAGGCAACGCATGAAGCTGAAAGCCACGAGGGAACTGCCGGATATCGCGATGACAATATATGCCTAACGCCGGGGCAAGGGAATATTTTTCAGTACGGCCGATCAGCGCGGCCGATTCGCTGCGGCGAATTCATAGCTTCGCGACGGACACCTCGGTCGCCTTGACGAATGCCAGCACCTCGGTGCCCACCTGAAGGTCCAGTTCCTTCACGGAACGCGTGGTGATCACCGACGTGACGATGCCGGCGGGGGTGTCCACGTCGACCTCGGACACGACCGGCCCGAGGATGATCTCTTTGATCTTGCCGCGAAACTGGTTGCGGGCGTTGATGGATTGAATAGTCATGAAGGGTCCCGGCCTGAGGTGGAAAGGTGAAAGGCGAAGAGGCATTCTTTCACCCTGTTCGGATGCGGAAAAATACTTAGTCGGCATGACGTTATGCCGGTGGGGCGGGCGCGCGTAACGTCCCCTTCGCATCCTCCTTTCGCGGGACTGGATAGCGCGCAACGGCAGGCCTATACTGATTTCGCCGTTGCTCGACATTCCTTTTCCTAAAGGAGAGGCAACATGTACAGGCATTTGCTCATCGCCGTGGATGGTTCGCTGCTATCCGAATCGGCATTCAAGCGCGCCCTTGTCTTTGCCAAGGAAATGGGCGCCACCATCACGCTCATTCGCGCCATTCCCGAAGACCATCTGCTGGTCTATCAGGCCGAAATGCTGGGCACGACACAGGCGCATCACACCGACCAGGCTCGCAAGAACGCGGAAGGCTACCTGGAAGGGCTTGAGATGGAGGCCCGACACGCGCTGGTGCCGTGCAACATCGTCGTGATGGTCAACGACCATCCGCACGAGGCCATCGTGGAAACCGCCAAAACGCAGGGTTGCGACCTGATCATCATGGGCTCGCACGGGCGGCACGGCATGACCGGCTTTCTGCTGGGCAGCGAAACGCAGCGCGTGCTGGCCAAGACGCGCTTGCCGGTGCTGGTGTTTCGGTAGGTGGGCGCGGGTCGGGCGGGGTCGGGGCCAGGGCCGGCTCTGCATCAAGGCCCCGGGCCCGGCGTCACGCCGCCGGTTCCAGCGCGTGCTGGAAGGTGAAGCTGTCGGCGTAGATATGGTCCAGGCTGGCGCCGCGCCCGGCGAACAGGTGCTTTGCGTTCTGCACCATCGCGGGTGCGCCGCATAGGTAGATGGCGTGTTCCGAGAGGTCTGCGTGGTCTTGCAGGACAACGTCCTGCACATGGCCGCGCCGGCCTTGCCAGCTTGCGTCCGCGCGCGACAGGACCGGCACGAAATTGAATTCATACAGGCGCCCTGCCCAGCCCGCAATCTCGTCTTGCAGGTACAGGTCCGCCTGGGTACGCATGCCCCAATACATGGTGACGGGCGGGCAGTCTTCCTTGTCCAGCAACGATTCCAGGATGGCCTTGATCGGTGCGATCCCGGTGCCCGTGGCCACCATGATCAGCGGGCGCCAGTCCTCCTCGTGATAGCTGAAAACCCCCAACGGAGCGTCGATCGTCAACGCCGCCCCCGCTTGCGCCTGGCCCAGCCACTGGTCGGTATAGCGGCCGCCCGGAATGCGGCGCACGTGGAAATCCACGTGCCCGTCCACCGACGCCACCGCCGACGCCATCGAAAAGCTGCGCGTTTCACCGTCGGGCAGCAGCACGTTCATGTACTGCCCGGGCACATAGTCCAGCGGGCCGTCGGGTAGCGCCAGCGTCAGGTGCAGGATGTCGTCCGTATAAGGATGGATGCCGTGCACGGTGGCCGACAGCCGGCGCGGCTCGGGAAACACCTGGCGGCTGCTGGCCACGCTGATGCAAAGATCGCTTTGTGCGCGCGCCTGGCATGCCAGCGCGTAGCCTTCGGCCGCTTCTTCCGGCGTTAACGCCATCGGAAATTCTTCATAGCCCACCGCGCCCGATTCCAGCTTGATGCGGCAGGTGCCGCAACCGCCGAACGTGCATTCGTGCGGCAGCTTTACCGCCGCGCGTTCGGCGGCTTCCAACAGGGACTCCTCGGCGCCGGCGACGAAGGCTTCGCCGGTTTGAAGAATATGCACGCGGTATGCCATTGCAAGCCTCGCTTATTTCTTGATGTCGGCCTGCACCAGCACTTTCATGCCGCGCGGCTCCAGCAGTTCAGCCAACGCCGTCAATGCCGCCAGGCCCGCCTGTGTGTCCTGTTCGCCATTGCCGCCGCTCAGACCGACGCCGCCGATCACCTCGTCGTTGACCACAATCGGGAAGCCGCCCACGAACACGGCAAACTTGCCGTCAAAGCTCCATTGGATGCCGAACGCTTCGTTGCCGGGCAGCGCCGGGCCATTGGGCGGCGTGTTGAACAAATGCGTCGAACGCTTGTGCCCGGCGGCGGTAAACGCCTTGTTCCAGGCGATCTGCGGGCCGGTGATGCGGGCGCCGTCCATGCGTTCCAGCGCAATGGGATAGCCGCCGTCATCGACGATGCAAATGGATTCCAGCACGCCGATCGCTTCGGATTTGGCGATGGCCGCGCGCACCATCAGGCGCGCCTCTTCCAGTTCCAGGCGGTAGATCTGTTTCATGTTCGTAGCCTTTTTCAGTGTTTGCCGCGCGCTCAGCCGGCGCGGTAGATGGTTTTGATCTGCGTGTAGAACTCAAGGCCCACCCGGCCCGACTCGCGGAACGTGGACGTGCTGGAATGCTTCAAGCCGCCGAACGGGGCATTGATCAGGTTGCCGGTGGTGGTGCGGTTGATCTTGACCGTGCCCGCCTGGATGTCGCGCGCGAAGCGGTGCGCGTAACGCGCGTCGGTGGTGGCGATGGCGGCGGACAGGCCGTACTCGGTGTCGTTGGCCTTGGCGATGGCGTCCTCGTACCCGTCGACTTCAATCAGTGCGATGACCGGCCCGAAGATCTCCTCGCGGGCGATGCGCATCTGCTGCGTCACATCGGTGAACAGCGCGGGCGTGACGTAATAGCCGTGGTCAAAATCGGGGCCGGCAAGCACGTCGCCGCCGCACAGGTGCGTAGCCTCTTGCTTGCCGATCGCCACGTAGCTCAACACGTTGTCCAGCTGCTTGCGGGTGGCCAAGGGGCCCAGGTCGAAGTTGCCCTTCAGGCCATTGCCGATGGTCAGCGCCTGGATGCGCGCCGCCAGCTTATCGGTGAACGCCTGCCGCACCTTGGCATCGACCAACACGCGGCTGGTGCCGGTGCAGGCCTGGCCGCTTAACGAAAAACCGCCCTTGACGGCCAGGTCCACGGCGCGATCCAGGTCGGCGTCGGCCAGCACGATCAAGGGGTTCTTGCCGCCCAATTCCATCTGCGTGCGCGTGGTCAGCCCGGCGCTGCGGTGGATCTGTTCGCCCGCGGCCGTCGAACCGGTGAATGAGATCGCGCGCACGGCCGGCGCGCCGGTGATGGCCGCGCCCACGGCACCTGCCGGCCCGATCACCAGATTCAGCACGCCCGCGGGCAAGCCCGCCTGCACGAACGCTTCGGTCAGGCGGTAGCCCGACAGCGGCGCGTCGGATGACGGCTTGAACACCACGGTATTGCCGGCGATCAGCGCGGGCGCGATCTTGCGGGCAGGAATGGAAATCGGAAAGTTCCACGGCGAAATCACCGCGGCCACGCCCAGCGGCTCGCGCTGGCTGTAGACCACCATGTCCGGGTCGTCGTTGACGAAGGTTTCGCCGGTAAAGCTCTGGCCCTCAACCGCGTAGAAGCGGATCGTCTGCGCCGAACGCAGCACTTCGTCCTTGGCCAGGTTCAGGCCCTTGCCCTCTTCACGGGTCAATTCGCGGGCAAAGGCGTCAGCGTGGTCTTCCAGGTACTGGGCGGCGCGAAACAGAATGGCGGCGCGTTTCGAGATCGGCGTGTCGCGCCATGCGGCGAAGGCGTCATCGGCGGCTTGCACCGCGCGCCGCGCATCATCGGCGTCCGACACGGGAAAGTTGCCCACGATGTCGCGCGTGTCGGCCGGGTTGATGTTCGGCGCCGTACGCCCGGTGGCGCTGGGCACCCAGGCGCCGCCGATATGGTTCATGAATGTCTGCTGCGAAAGATCGTCCACGGAAGCGCTTCCTTTACCGGTACGGGGGTGGCCCGAGTGGCCCAGAGAGACCGAGCGGCTCGGCGGTCAAGCCGGGCATTTCGGGTAGCTGTGAACATTGTATACTTTAATCATCGTCTAGCGATCCGTGATAACCCCAACGAGCGGGCATGAAAAAGGGGCCCGGCGGGCCCCTTTGGGTCGGTATCAGCTGCTGTGCACGGCTAGCGCCAGATCAATACCGCGCAGATCGTCGAGACGAACAGCGCCAGCAATACCGGCAGCAACAACGCCCGCACCAGCGACAGCACGTTGACCCGGGCGAACCCGGCCACCGCAATCAATGACGACCACGCGATCAAGGTGCCGCCGCCCGTCCAGACAGCGCCCATCTGCCCGACCGCCGCCAGCGTGGCGGGGTCCACGCCCACCACCGGCCCCAACGCGCCGGACAGGGTGCCCGTCAATGGCAGGCCGGCAAAACCGGAACCGTCGATGCCGGTGATCATGCCCACCAGCAACACGCCGAACGCCACCAGGAAGTGGTTTTCGGGAATCAGATGCTGGCCCGCCGAAATCACTTCGAACAGCAGGCCCGGGGCCTGGGCCTGCGGGATACCCAGGATCTGCGCGGCGGTTTCATTGGCGCCGATGAAGAAAAAGCCGGCAATCGGCAGCACCGATCCCATGGCCTTGAAGGCGAAGACAAAGCCGTCCGTCACATGTTCCGGGCACACGTCCAGCATCTTGCGCGGCCCTTCGGCGGCCAGCGTCACCAGCATCATCACGACAAAAGCGACGCCACCCACCAGCGCCGCCGCATCGCCGCCGCGCAGGGCGGGCAGCGTCGGAAACAGGCGGGGCAGGACCATCACCGCGATCACCGCCAGGAAGGCCAGCGGCGTCACCACGGCGAAGGTCTTGGACCAGCGCACGCGGCGGCGTTCTTCGTCGTTGACGACGGGGCCCTGCGGCAACGCCGGGTCGGCGCCCATGGTGCCGCGCGCCAGTTCGGCCTTGTCGAACGAGCCGGACTGCTCGATTCGCGCCAGGCTGCCGTCTTGCGCGCGCGCCTGCCAGGCATCCAGCAACGCGGCGTTGGCAGGCACGATGTGCTTGCGGATCAGCAGGTAGGCCGTTACCAGCGCCACGGCGCCGGTGATCAGTGACAACACCAGCGCACGGTCGGCCACCACCGCCGCGCTGACGGCCGCGCCCGCCGCCTTGGCGCTGATGCTGGGCGCCACGCCGATCACGTAGTCCGACGACAGCGCCATGCCCTGCCCGGCGATGGCAATGGCCATGGCGCCAGCCAGCGGCGGCAGGCCGGCCGCGATGGCGGCGGGCAGCAAGATGGCGGACACCAGCGGCACGGCGGGTGTCGGCCAGAAGAACAGCGAGATCACATACGTACAGAGGGCGATGATGATGAACGACGAATGCCCGCCCCGCATGATGCGCCGAAACGGCTGCACCATGCGCACGTCCGCCTGCAGCGTCTTCAGGGAATTGAGCAGGGCGGTCATGAACGTGATGACCAGAAAGATGTTGAACAACTCCTTGGCGGCCACGAAGCTGGCCGAGAAGATACCGATCAGCGCGCTGATCGGATTGCCGGTGATGGCCAGCACCACCAGAAAGGTGCCAATCACCGATGGCACCACCACATTGGCCCGCAAAATCATCGTCAGGATGATGGCGGCCACGCTGATCAAATACATCCAGTGAGCAGCTGTGAGCACAACGTCCGCTTGCATGCGTGATTCCCCTTGTGACGTGGCTGTTGGATCGCCACAGTCGGTATACTATATTTCGTTGTGCGCCATACCAATCGAAATATGCGGCGCCTAGGGAAACCGATAATTCTGAAAAATGGATGAATAACGGCGTAAAAACAAGGGAATACCCGTGGTTTTGCCGCCCGGTCCAAGCGTGACAAAATTCCCTCTCTGACTATCGTATACATAAAAGGCTGTAGCCCATGCCAGCGACCTTGCCTTACCCCGATCTTTGGCAGTACGCCGCGATGGCCGTGGTGGTGTTCGGTGCGGCGGTGGCCCAGGGCGTGGGCGGCATCGGCTTCGCCATGTTTGCCGCACCGGTGGCGGCGATCTTCTTCCCGCAGTTGGCCCCCGGCCCGCTGCTGACGCTGGGCGGCTTCATTTCGCTGCTGACGGCGCTACGCGAACGGGCTTGCATCGATTGGTCGTCGGTGTCGTATGCGCTGGTGGGCCGTGCGGTAGGCACGTTGATCGCCATCTACGCCATGGCGCGCTTTGCGCCGCAGACGCTGGGCGTGTTGTTCGCCGGCATGATCCTGATCGCGGTGGGCCTGAGCGCGGCGGGGCTGCGCTTTACCGCCACGCCGGGGCGCGTGTCCGGCGCCGGCGTGGCCTCGGGCATCATGGGCACGATGACTTCGGTGGGGGCCCCACCGATCGCCATCGTGCTGCAACACACGGCGCCGCCTCAGCTGCGCGCCACGCTGGGCGTGGTGCTGTTCCTGGGGTCGATCTTTTCGCTTGCCATGCTGGCGCTGGCCAAGCGGTACACCGGCTATCACGTCGGTCTGGCGCTAAGCCTGGCGCCGTTTCTGCTGGCCGGTTTTGCGGTCTCCAACCGGTTGCGCACGCTGCTGCCGCCCCACGCCGTGCGCGTCGTTCTGCTTGCCGCATGCGCGCTGGGCGCGGTGGGCGTGCTGGTCAAGGCCTTTTGGGGCAACTGATGCGCGCTTTTTGCCACGGCACCTTGCTACACCCGGTAATACAATGGAGACTGTATCCATTAATCCACACATGCTCGCCATGACCACTTCGCCTGTCAGCCCGCAAGCCGCTGAAACGCAGTCTTCCGCTCCGCTGAAGATTGGCGAGCAGCATCCTCAGTTGTTCGCCGTGATCCGCGACAAGCTGCGCGAACGCATTCTTAGCGGGGAATTCACCCCCGGAGACCGCCTGGTTGAAGGCCGCCTATCTGAAGAAATGGGCGTCTCGCGCATCCCCGTGCGCGAAGCCTTGCGCGCCTTGGCCGCCGAAGGGCTGGTCACCATCGAGCCGCGTCGCGGCGCCTCGGTATCCGTGCTGTCGGACGCCGTGGCCTATGACATGGTGGAAGTGCGTGCCACGCTGGAGGGGCTCAATGCCAAGCTGGCGGCACAGCGGCGCGATGCCAAGACGGTGGAACGCTTGCAGGCCTTTCTGCGCGAAGGCACGGAAGCCGCGCGCAGTGAACAGCTGGACAAGTTCCTGGCGCTGAATTCGCAGTTTCATGAAATGCTGGCCACCATAGGCGGCAATGTGGTGCTGACGGATTTGATGCGGTCGCTGCGCGATCGCACGGCGCTGCTGTTCGCGCCCAGCAACATGCACCGCGCCAAGGCCAACTGGGATGAGCATTCGCAGATTCTGAATGCCGTGATTGCCGGCAACGGCGACCTGGCCGCCTTGCTGGCCAGCCAGCACGTGCACAACGCGGCCAAGGCATACACGGACACGCAGCAACAACAACAGCACCACGACGCGGCGGATTAACGCGGCGCGCAAAATCAACGCGGCGCCGCGGTTTTTTACGGGCTGGGATACGCCTGTGAAACCTGGACAATGTGCGCTCGCAGCCGACGCTGCGACGCGCGTCACTCCTTAGCTTCAGGCGGAGGGCACCGGCGCGTCGACCGGGTCCGCGCCCACGCCCACCACCACCCCCTTGCCGTTCTGCACCACCCACGAGACTTTGACGTCGCCGTTCACAAATGTCTGGCACGCCATGCGGTAGCCGGCTTCAAAGTCTTCGGGGCGCAGATGCTTGCGCTCTTTCGGCTTGACCGCGTCGGTGTTCTCCAGCCCCTCTTCGATGCGGCACTTGCAAGTGCCGCACAAGCCGCCCCCGCACTTGAACGGAATGCCGCCCTTTTCCTTGAGCGACACGCGCAGCAGGTTGCTGTTCTCGGGCGCGGTGGCAACCTTGCCGCCATTCGATAGAAATGTGATCTGAACCATGGGTGTCAATGCTCTGCAACAGCGGCGGCGGGCCGCAGCGTCAAGGTGGATTCCATGCTGCCGAATCGCGTCAGGTGCGCAAGTTCCTTGCGGGCGGCCTCGACCGACGAGAATTTTTCAAGGAACTTGGACGGCACACGGTTGACGACGTAAGGCGGCGTGTCTTCAGTGACGATCAGGCGCGTCTCGCCGTGCAGCCGGGCAATGCGAAACACGGCAAGCGTGCGCCCGTAGAAGACGTAGTCGTAGGTTTCGATGATGTCGACATCGGCGCCCACGTCTGTGTGGAACACGCCGGGCTTGGTCGTCAGGATCACGTAGGAGGCGTCCATCGCGTTATGCCTCCGCGTCCTGAACCAGTTCAACATCATGGTTCAACCACAGCTGGCACACCAGCCGGTAGCCCTGGTCGATGCGGTCGCCCAGTTGCTTCTTTTCCTTCCAGTTCACCGGGGGAAGATGTTCGGCGCCGGCCAGCACTCGGCACGCGCACTTGGCGCACTTGCCCATGCCGCATTCGTAGCGCAGATGCGGATACGGAAACTGCTTGATGCCGGCCCGCACCACCAGGTTGGTGTTGTCCTTGACCACATCGGTATAGGTCTGGTCGCCTTTATGAAATACAACGGTAGGCATGAGTCTGTCGTCCTGGAGCTGCGGGTGGGGCGCGCCAGCGATGCAGCGCGCCCCGATAAATGCCGGGTGTGAATCAGGCGGCCAGGCCGAGTTCGGGCAGCTTGATCTCGTGCTGCACGTAGTCGGTGTACAGCGCCGTGGTGTACAGCAAACGCATCTGGGCGCCGATTTCGCAGATTTTCAGGCAGCGCTGCTGAAGCTCGACCGTGTTGGCGTGTTCCAGCACGATCTGATAGCCGCGTTCGCCGTGGATCTCGTCCGACACGATGTGCAGGTCGAAGAACTCCACTTCTTCATCGGTGAAGCCGTACTTTTCGCGCAGCGTCGGCGTCTGCTTGCGATAGATGGACGGCACCTGGGATTCCAAGCCCACGACCAGCCCGGCGACGGCCACGATGGGGTCTTCACGCATGGCCACGGCATAACACCAGCTTTGCAGCGCCCGCGTGGTGGGCGACATGTTGTCCGGGTTGGTGACGCGTTCGCGCGTGGTGCCGCAGGCTTCGGCAAAACGGATCAGAAGATCGGTATGGCGGTCGCCGCCGATTTCCTCTTCGTACATATTGGCCAGCAGGAAGTCTTTGGCTTCGGTGTAGGTATCGGGCGTACGGGCGTAGAGGTATCCCAGGTAATCCGCGAACGGACCGACATAGTGATAGTGGTTCTCGGCCCAGCGCGACAGGTGCTCGCGGCTGAGCTTGCCTTCAGCCCAGGCTATGGAAAAGGGCGACGCGTTGGCGCTCTTGCCCTTGATCGCGTTTTCCAACGCGGTACGGAATTCATCTCGGTTCATCAGTTCTGCCATGACGCGCTCCAGTCCAGTGGGAGGGATTCCAGGCTGGTTTAGCCCGGGCATGAAGAACATTGTATACCGTCTACTGTTTTGGACTGCTAGGGCAATCCCGGAGAAACCCAGGGAAAAAAGGGGCAGACCCTTGATATCAACGAGTTGACGGCGCACAACAGGCGCGGCAAGCGAACTGGACGATGCGGGGCGCCGCTAGTACAATGAATACACTTTCAATGCAATACGGAAATACCATGAATACCCGCCATCCTCTTGGAGACGCTCCCATCGGCCAGCAGCTGCTGGCGCATTACGCCCGCCGCGATGCGGTGCGCCACGCCACGCCGCTGCTGCCCAAGTCCTGGGCCGAACTGTTCGCGCCTTTCCGCAACGCACGCCTGCAACCGCTGCGCCCGGCAGCACCCGCGGCCCGTCGTAACGACGACGAGCCGATGTATCAAGCCGGGTAATGGTCTTGGCAGCCCGGCCGGCAAGGCCGGGCTTGTGATGTGCCGGGGCGGACGCTGCTGAAGCGGTCGGTCATCCCGCCGGGGTGCCACGCCCGGGCCGGTGCCCCGGCGTCCGTCTAGCGGCGCGCGCGCAAGCTTGCACGCAGGCGCGCGTCCTGTAGCGACGCGGCGTGTTGGCGGCGCTGGTTAGCGCCCGCCAGCAGCAACACCACGACGAAGCCCACGGTATAGGCCAGCACGTCCCACCAGTCGGGCACACTGCCCAGCACGACCCGCAAGACCGGCTGCTGCAACTGCCAGCCGTACAGCCGCGCCAGGTACTGACCGAATTCCACCGCATACCCCGTCACTAGCGCCGCAATCGCCAGCGGCAAGACCTGCGCGCGGATGAACGTGCGGTACACCAGGTAGGCCCAGCCCACCGCGATCACATCGCCCAGGAACCCGCGCAGGAACGGGTACGGCGCGCCATACAAGGCGATCAGCGCCAGCAGCGCGGTAACGGCAAGCAGGGCGGCGAACGCGCGCCCGTTGAAAGTCAGGGTCATGGGAGAAGAAGCAGTTAGAAGCTAGTAACAAGCACGGGCACGCAGCAAGCAGTAGGCAGTACAAAGCACGCAGTACAAAGCGCATAGCAGACAGCAGACAGCAGACAGCGCACAGTACACACGCACAGCCGATAGCCGGTAGCAGGCAGAAGCCGGCCCCGGCGGCAGGCAGGCAGCCCGAGATCCAAGAAAAGAGGGCCGGCAACCGGACCCCGGGCAGCGTACTCGATATCCCCGGGAAAACCCGGAAACAGCAGCCTTTCATGCGTCACTAAAAGTTATCCCGGCGCCATGGTCACACCACCGCGCTCTCGACGGCGCGGTCAAGCCGTGCCGCAATGCGCTCTGCAACGCCGCCATTCGCCGGCCGCCTCGCAAAGTTATCCCGCGTTGTCCACCGCTTATCCCCCGGCTGTCCACCGCAAATCCACCGGCTTACCCACAGTGTTATCCACTGCCCGGGCCTCTTGCACGGCGGCCCCGATTCAGGCGTACCATTGATCACCCGTGCAACGCCCGGCCTTCCGGGCAGACCAAGACGCGCCCCCGAGCCCCTATGCTCCAACCCGTCTCGCCCTCCGCCGATCTGCCGCCGAACGCGCCCGCCGCGCCTGCCGCGCCCCTGACCGTCAGCACGCTTTCCCCATTCGCCTTTCCCGCGTTCCGCATTATCTGGATCGCGAACCTGTTCGCCAATCTGGGCACCTGGGCGCAATCCGTCGCCGCCGCCTGGATCATCACCACCGAGCAAAGCAGCCCGTTGATGGTTGCCATGATCCAGGTGGCCGCGGCGCTTCCGCTGGTGGCGCTGTCTATCCTGACCGGCGTGCTGGCCGACAACTACGACCGCCGCAAGGTCATGCTGACCGGCATGCTCATGGAGCTGGCGGGCGGCGTCTTTATCACCATCCTGGCGTTTGCCGGGCTGCTGCACCCCATCACGCTGATCGCCTCGGTGTTCTGCATCGCCATCGGTAGCGCCATCGTGACCCCGGCGTGGCAGGCGGCAGTGGGCGAACAGGTCCCACGCGAACACGTCGGCAGCGCCGTGCTGCTCAATAGCGTGAACTACAACGTGGCGCGCGCGGTCGGCCCGGCCATCGGCGGCCTGTTGCTGGGCGCCATGGGCGCCCCCTGGGTCTTTTTGCTGAACTGCGTTTGCTACGGCGCCCTGGTATGGGCCATCTGGCGTTGGCAGCGCGAACTGCCCGAACGTCGCCTGCCCCCCGAAGGTTTGCTGGAAGGCGTCGTCGCGGCGCTGCGCTACACGCAGCATTCCACGGTGACGCGCGTGGTGATGTTGCGCTCGTTTGCATTTGGCTTGTCCGCCAGCGCGTTGTGGGCCTTGCTGCCGCTGCTGGCGCATGAACATGAGGACGGCAGCGCGCTGCTTTACGGCTACATGCTGGGCGCGCTGGGCGTGGGCGCCATCCTGGGCAGCGCCGTGGTGCGGCGCGTGCAGGCCGCCTGGGGCGCGGGCGGCTTGGTCACCGTGGCCGCCGCGTTGCTGGCCGTGTGCCTGGCGGCGCTGGGCCTGACCCACACGCTGTGGGTGGCGTTTCCGGCGCTGCTGGTCTCGGGCAGCTGCTGGATCGGCGTGCTGGCCACCTACAACACCACGGTGCAGATGTTGGTGCCCGACTGGGTCAAGGCGCGATCCCTGGCGCTTTACCAGACCGCGATCTTTGGCGGGCTGGCGGCGGGTTCGTTCATGTGGGGCCACTTCGCGGGCACCATGGGCGTGTCCGGCGCGCTGACCACGGCGGGCATCATGCTGGGCATCACCGTGGCGCTGCTGTACCGCTCGCGCTTGCCCGAACAGCTGGACACGCAGTCGCTCGCCCGCGTGGACAACGCCGAGCCCGCCATGGCCGCCGCCGGCTTCAACACGCAGCATGGCGCCGTGCTGGTTGCGGTGGAATACCAGATCAATCACGAAAAACTGCGCGCGCTGATTGCCGCCGCGCACCCCTTGCGCTTGCTGCGCCTGCGCAACGGCGCGCAGCAGTGGCAGCTGTTTCGCGACCTGGAGCGCGAAGGCGTGTGGCGCGAAGTGTTCCTGGTGGAAAGCTGGATGCAGTACCTGCGCATGATCGACCGCATGACGCTGGCTGACAAGATGGTGCTGGACGAAGTGCGGGCCCTGCATGGCGGCGACAAGCCGCCGGTGGTGTCGCGCAATGTCAGCTACCAGGCCATGAATGAAGCGCAAGGGTTCTCCTTGCGCCGACACCCCGAAGCCCCCTGAATCGCGAGGCCCGCCCATGCTGACATCCCTTTGGCGCAACTGGCGGGCCGCGCGGCACGGCGGCCCGCAGCTGGACGTCATCCTGGCCAGCGCCGACCCCGGCGCGCCGCTGGCCGACCGCAATATGTGGATAGTGGACCTGTGCCGCTGGCTGGATCGCCCCAGCCCACCGGCCGCCGCCGTGGGAGATGCCCCGCGCGCCGCCACGCTCCCCACCACGCACCACCCGCAGCACGCCCGCCTGCGCTACGTATTGCAGGTGCTGGAACGCGACCCCGAACGCGCCGCGCGCGTGGCCGCTACGCTGCGCTCGCTGGTGGCCGATAACGACCCGACGTCATTGCTGTGCGACACGGGCGTGGCCTCACACCCGGGGTTCTGGGGCGAATTCTGGGACCGCGCGCAAGCACGAATGTTGCCGCCCCCGCCCAATCGCCCCGACATGTTCGGCCTGTTCTCGCTGATCTTCCGGCGCACCGGCGACGCGGCCTGGATCGAATCCCTGGATGACGACACACTGGCACGCATGCGGGCGTTGTATCGCGCGGGCGAGGACGCGGCAATGCACGCGGCCGATCTGCCGCAACACCGCGACGCCACCGGCGCCGAACCGCTATCGCCCAGGCTGGAGCAGGCGCTGACCAGCAGCATCCAGGTGCTGGTCAGCCAAGTGCGCGCGACCGGCCTGAGCCAGGACATCCGCACACGCCTGCCCGGTCGGGTTGAAGAATCGCCCTTCTTCGCCCTGGCCGCCGCATCCGCCGAGCTCTGCGCGACCACGCCCGCCACGCCGCGCGACGTATTCGGCCGCCGCCTGAACGTGTTTCGCGCGCTGCTGGACAGTTGCCGCGCCGCCACGCAAGGCGTCTACGACGAGCTGGAAAAGAACGGCGTATCCGTCGAAGTCGTGTTCCAGATTGAACGCATGAAGCTGCGCCTGGCCCGCATCGAACTGCTGCTTGGCGTCTGGGTGGACCCCACCCAGCGCCACAAGTTCGTGCACCTGACCGCCGAGCTGATCCGGTCCACCCAGGCGCGCAGCAGCATCCGCCACCTGGCCGCCTTGTCCTTCGCGCAGCTGGCGCGGCGCGTCATGGAGCGCACCGCCGAGACCGGCGAACACTACATCGCGCGCGACACGGTGGAATATCTGACGATGCTCAAGGCGTCGCTGGGCGGCGGCTTCGTCATGGTGTTCACCGTCTATCTGAAGTTCTTTATCGTGTCGCTGCATCTGGACAAGTTCATCGAGGGCCTGCTGGCCTCGTTGAACTATGCGGGCGGCTTTCTCGTCATTCACTTCGCCCACTTCACGCTGGCCACCAAGCAGCCCGCGATGACGGGCCCCGCGCTGGCCCACCGCCTGGACGACGCCTACACGCCCGAAGGCCGCGACGCCTTCCTGGACGACACGCTTGCCATGATCCGGTCCAACGCGGCCGCCATCCTGGGCAACCTGGCGGTGGTGTTTCCGCTGGCATGGGCGGTGCAGTGGATTGCGCTCAACGCGCTGGACCGCCCGCTGATCAACGCCGAGAAAGCGCAGGAAACACTGGCGTCGTTTTCGGCCTGGGGGCCGACCCCGCTGTACGCCGCCGCTACCGGCGTGCTGCTGTGGCTGTCCAGCCTGATCGCGGGTTGGGCCGACAACTGGTTCGCGCTGCATCGCGTGCACGACGTCATGGCCTATAACCGGCGCGCGCGGCACCTGCTGGGCGAACGCGGCGCGGCGCGCTGGGCGGGCTTCTGGCAACGCAACATCTCGGGCATCGCCGGCAACGTGTCGCTGGGCCTGATGCTGGGCCTGGGGCCGGCCATCGTGGGCTTCTTCGGGCCGCACGTCGAAGTGCGCCACGTGACGCTCAGCGCCGGACAGCTTGGCACGGTGATCGGCACGCTGGGCTGGCAGGTGGTGCACACACAGATTTTCTGGCTGGCCGTGGCGGGCACGGCGCTGACCGGCATTCTGAACGTCGGCGTCAGCTTCGCCCTGGCATTCAACGTCGCGCTGCGTTCACGCGACCTGCGCCGCCGCGACCGCGATTCGCTATCTGCCGGCGTGCGCCAACGCATCTGGCAACGGCCCGCCACCTTGTTCTGGCCCGTCAAGCCACGGCCTGCCCCCACGCCCACGGCCACCCCCTAGGCGGGCGTCAGAACGTGATGGTGGCGGTGACAACGTCCTTGTAGTTACCCGGCCGGGGAGTAGGCTGGGGCGGCACCCGGCCGTACACCGTGAACGTTTGGTTGGCGCCCGTGCCGGTGCCCACGCGCGGGGCGCCGCCCGAAGCGTCGCCCCAAATCGTGGCGTAGCTGCTGTCCTGATAAAGCTGATAGCTGACCGTGTCGGCCGCCGTCGCGTGCTTCATCTTGCGCGCCAGCACGTTGCCCGCTACCGAACCGCCGTTCAGCGCGATCGAAAATGCGTTGTTGTTGGTGCACTTGACGGTGATGGCGCTGGTGGCCGTGGCCGCTGTGCTCAACACCCCCTTGGGCGGAAACGCCAGATCCGTCGCGTTGATCGTGCAATTTTTCTGTACCTGCGCCGTCACGGTCAACGGAATGGAGATGCGCTGCGTGACCGTGGACAGCGGGCAATTGCCCAATGCGCCCAGGCCGAACAACACGTCGACCGTAGCCGTGTTGGGGTAGGTTTCGGAATACGTCGTGTTGGCGTTATTTACCGTCGAGACCAGCGGCTGGTTGCCCGGCACCTTGCCGTAGAACTTGAACGTGGTCGACACCGGCCCGCCCAGAACCAACAGCGGCCCGGTCAGCAATACCGATGTCGGGCCGGAACTGGTCGAAGCGCCCCACACCTGCGTGCGCGCGGTGTTGGTGTACAGGTTGTAGTTCATCCGGTTCGTGCCGGCCCCCAAGGTACGCGGGTTGTTCGACGTACTGGTATTGCCCAGGCCCAGGTTGAAGCACACGCGCGCAAACAGGCCCAGGGCGGTAAAGGTGCAGGTCACCGTGACCTGCCCACTATCGTTGACGGTATCGGCCGGCAGCAGCGGGTTGACCGCGCCGAAATCCATCGTCGATGTCGTGCCCGCGCCCAACGTGCAGGAACTGGCCTGCGCCAAGCTGCCATAGGCCATGGCCAACGCCGCGCTGGCGGACAACAACAGCCAGCGCAGCGGCAACCGCGCCGCCCCCTGCGTCGGCCCCATGCCGCGCCGCCGCGCCATCACGGCCGCGCTCCTTGCAGCGGCCGGCACGGATACGGCCCCAACGTTGGCAGCGGGTGTTCTTCGTCGCGCACGTAATCGAAGTCCACCAGGCAAGATACGCCAGCGCCACGCACCCGTAGCTGGTTACTGGCCTGAAGGTCTTCCACGAACGCAATTCCGTCGTATCCCACCACGGAACGCTTGCCGCTTTCCACCTGCACGACTTGGGCGCCCACGGGCACCGGCGCGCCGTTCGGCAATTGCAGGATGACCGAGGCCGCCGCGTACTTTTCCACCTGGAACTTGGCCAGCACCCCGGCGCCCGCCTGCGGCACCACCACGGCCTTCGTGGTGTCCAGCTTCACGTCCACGGGCAGGTCCTCCGGGTCGATGGCCAGGCGATTGGTCTGATAGGAATTCAAGTCCGGCACCAACAGATAGCCGCTGCGGTTCGTCCTGCCCAACTTTCTGTTTTCGTGCAGCACCGCCACATCGGGCTCGCCGTCGGTGGAGACCAGCGCAAAGCTGTCGTTGATGCGGCGCGACGGCAGCACCGCGCCGTCCATGATGGCCAGCGACCCGGATGCCTGCGCGGCGGCCGTCGTCGTGCCGCCATAGTCCTGCACGATGCCCGTCAGCTGGCCGTAGCGGCCCAGAAACTGGGCCTGCCCCTGGTTGTATTGCATGCTGCCCGACCGCCCGTTCTGCAACGCCCACCCCCAGCCGCCTTCGTACGCCACGCTGCTCTGCGCGCCCACGCTGTAGGTGTCCTGCCCGGCCTGCCGACCTGCCGATGCGGTGGCTTGCGTACGATCGCCCAGCATCAGCGACAGGCCAAGGTAGACACCGCGCGAACCGTCCTCGGCAAAATCGTTGTAGGCGCTGGCCGTCAGCACCACCCGGCTGTGCAGATTGACCGTGTACGACACCGACCCGAGCTTTGCCGCCGGCACCTGCGGCATGCGATAGCCGATGTAGCTCAACGCCACGCTTTGCGCACTGGTCAGGGGCAGGGACACGGTGACGCGTTCGGTCTGGCGCGGCACCGGCGCGTCTTCGCGCGAACCCAGGTCGCCGTAATCGCCCAGCGCGCGCGTGGCCTGCATATCGATGCTGAAGCTTGGCCGCACGTACTGGTACCCCAGGCCGATCTGGCCTCCGGAATAGCTGCCCGCGCTGCCCGCCACGGACCCGCTCAGCACGCCCGCCTGCCCCAGCTTCACCAAGGCGCCCGCGCCCAGGTTGGCCAGGCCGGCGCCCGCTTCCGCGTGCCCTTCCACGGTCAGGTCGTCGCTGACCCCGTAGCGCCCTGACGAGGTCAGCATGGGTTTGTCGTCATAGTCGAACGAGCGCACGCTGAACTGGCGGCGCACAAAGCCCGCTTCCACCGACCAGCTGGACAGGCCGGACGCCAGCATGCGCGTATCGATATACAGCGGCACCGAGGTTGTCACCGTGCGGCCCAGCGCGTCGCGAGTGATCAGCGTGGCCTGGCCCGCGCCCGTGATGCCCGGAATCTGGTTCACCACAAAGGGCCCGGGCGGCACGTTGCCGGAGAACTGCTGGACGCCATTGACGTACAGCGCAACGGACGAGGGCACCACCGACGATGCGCTCAACGACGACACGGGAAACGTCACCAGGTCGGGCCGCAGCGCGAAGTTCCGGCCCCATTGCACGCCGGCCATTCGCACCGAACGCGACCAGTTCAACGACGACGTGATGGTGTCGCCCAGCCGCAGCGTGCGCATCGTCTGCTGGTCTGATCGCGTCCAGAAGGTGTCATAGCGCACGTAGCGATCCGCCGCGCCGCCCAGATACGCCGTGCCCGTATTGCTGAACAGGCCGGTCGGATCGAAGTAGCGCTGCTCGGTAAACAGCGCCAGCCGATAAAGCGAATCGGTTTGCGCATACGCGTCGTAGTTCAGCAGCAGCCCGCGCCCGGAGGTGGCCGGCGGCGTTTGCGTGGCCCCGGCCGCGCCCACTTCATAGGGCACGCGCAACGAGTCGGGCAATTGGATGTCCACCGATTGCTCTGCCGTCCGGTACGCGTAGCGCACGCCGGCAATGCTATCCAGCGCGATATCGCGGCCGTCCGGCAGGCCCAGCGTGGACAGGTCCACACCCACCGACCGCAAGGCGCCCGCGCTGGCCGACAGCCGGCCTTGCACGTCGCGAAACCGAATCAATTGGGACGTATTGACGCCGTTGATACTGACCTCCAGATACACATCACGCTCGGCGATATTGCCGAAAGACACCAGTTGGTCGGGCGGGTCCGCCGCCATTGCCGGCGCGCACAGCAGGCAAAGTGCAAGCCGCCACATGCGTCGTCCCCGCCCAAGACAAGCGCGTACTGCCATGGACTGGCCTTCCTCGTCATTGCCCCTCGCGCAGCCGCGCGCGATGCGCGGTCATTCGATGCGCGGGGCGACGGTGACGTCGTCACCATTGATCAGGGCTTTGATCCGCACCGGGCCTGGCGCGGCCTGCTTTGCGGGAATCCGCCATTCACGGGCGCGCTGCGCCAATGCGTAGCCCAGCAACCCGTCGACTTTCGCCACCGTCTTGCCCGCCCCGTTAACGATCTGCAACGCCGCGACTTGCGCGTAGCGCGAGCCGGTGTTCGATAACAGCAACACCCAGGCGTCGCCCTCTTTGGCAACGCGCCAGGCCAGCTCGGGTTGCGGCGACGCCGCCGCCCCCGCCACGAACACCGGCACGGAATATCGCAGGCGCAACACCACGCCGTTCATGCCGGGGGTGGAAGGGTCGGGGATCTCGTCGATGATGACGCGGTAACTGCGCTGCACCGGCTCCAGTTCGCGCGAGGCGCGCACCAGCCGCACCAGTTGCTCGCCGCCGGGCGGCACCTGGATGATCGGCGGGCTGGCCTGGATATCTTCCGTGGGCGTCAAGACATCGTCGCCATTGGCCTGGTCCCACCGATAGGTGCGCACCTGACCGTAGATCGGTGTGGCGCCCGGGTTGCGCAGCATGACGGCGCTGGCCCCCTGCTGGGGCGCAAGCTCCACCAGCACCGGCGATATCTGCAAGGCCGCCGCCAGCGCGCCCGGCGTCCACGCCGCCAGGCACAGCACCGACACGGCCGCCGGCAGCGTACGCATCAGGGCGCGCACTAGAAGTAGACCGTGGCAGTGACCGTGGAAGAGTAGGTGTCTGGCGCCGGGGTGGTTTGCACCGGCACCGTGCCGTTGACAACCAGTGCCTGCGCGCTGCCGTTGCCCACGCCGCCCACCCGGTCCGCTACCTGGGCGTCGCCCCAGACAACGGTGGGGCTATTCGGCTGATACAGCTGATACGCAACCGTGGCGGTATTGGAGCCCGTGCCTTGCATAAACCGCGTCGTGCCGGTGGAACCGGTGCCGGTGCCGGAACTTAAGCCCACGGTATATGGCGTGGTATTGCTGCACGTGACGTTCAGCGTGGTATTGCCGGTTATCGCGGTATTCAACACACCGTGGGTGCCAAACGCCAGATTATTCGCGGCAATCACGCAGTTGGCGGTAATGGTCAGCGTGACATTGAAATTCGCGGTGGGACCGGCTTGCGCATTTACCACCCCCGGTAAACCCACGCCGCACGCGGACAACGCTGCTACATACAAGGACAAGCGCTTCATAGGAAACCTCCCACCCAAATAGTTGCACCATCAAGAAAATCGAAATTAATCGTACGTGCAATATCGCATACCCAAGCAGAATAGTTTCAAATTCGCCTGCGCATTTTGCCCATTGCGACAAAATGGAATGCAACGCAGCGGTGGCGTTGCGAGACTTTCCCTATGAAAATCGGCCGATTTCTCGGACATACATTTCGTTGTAAATACGCGCTGAATTTCGTTTCTGCATGTGACTCTCCGGATATTCAGCACATGCAGCAAGTATTAATCCCGAGACGCCTCGGCGATTATTTGGCATGGTCGATCGCCGGCATCAGTTTGATTACCGATGCGCGGGGCGGCTGGCTGACCAAGCGTTGAATCCCGATGCCGCATTAGAATCAGTGCTCCTGATGCCGGACACGTCCGCCCGCACGCCCTCCCTGACGCCCATGCTCCCGTTCTCACGCAATACCGTTTACCCGGCCGGCGCCGGCCTGCCCGCCTCGGAACGCCTGGGCGCCTTGTTGGCCGTCATGTTGGCGGTGTGCATGGCCAGCCTGGATACGGCCATCGCCAACACGGCGCTGCCCACCATTGCGCGCGACCTGCAAGCCAGCGATGCCGGGTCGATCTGGGTGATCAGCGGTTATCAGTTGGCCATGGTGGCCGGCTTGCTGCCCGCCGCCGCGCTGGGTGAAATCCTGGGCCATCGTCGGGTGTACATGGTGGGCTTGGTGGTGTTCACCTTGTCGTCGCTAGCCTGCGGGCTGGCGCCGTCGCTGCCCACGCTGGTGGTCGCGCGCATCTTGCAGGGGCTGGGCGCGGCAGGCGTGATGAGCGTGAACGGCGCCTTGCTGCGCTTCATCTATCCGTCTTCGATGCTGGGCCGTGGACTGGGCCTGAACGCCATGGTGGTCGGCCTGTCGTTCGCCGCCGGGCCGACCGCCGCGTCAGCCATCCTGCTGCTGGGCTCCTGGCACTGGCTGTTCCTGATCAACGTGCCGATCGGCATCCTGGCCGCCGTGCTGGGCTTGCGCGGCCTGCCGGAAACCGCGCGCGCGCCGCATGGCTTTGACGGCATCGCCGCCACCCTTTGCGCGCTGACGCTGGGGCTGTTCGTACTGGGCTCCAATGAACTGGCGCACGCTGCGCCATGGCCGCGCGTCACGCTGGAATGGGGCGGCGCCGTTGCCACCCTGTGGTTGCTGATGCGTCGGCAAGCCGGGCACCCCGCGCCCATTCTTGCCGTGGACCTGTTGCGCCGCCCGCTGTTCGCCCTGTCGGCGGCCACCGCCGTGTGCGCGTTCGCCGCGCAGGCACTGGCCTTCGTGTCCCTGCCCTTCATGTTCCAGACCGTGCTGGGCTATAGCCAGGTCCACACCGGCTTCCTGATCACGCCGTGGCCCGTCGTGGTCGCCATCATGGCGCCCATCGCGGGCCGTTTGTCCGACCGGTATCCGGCGGGCATCCTGGGCGGCGTCGGCCTGGCCATGTTGGCGCTGGGGATGGTGCTGATGGCGCTGCTGCCCGCCGCCCCGACGGTCTGGGACATCTGCTGGCGCATGGCCATCTGCGGCGCGGGCTTCGGGTTTTTCCAATCGCCCAATCTGCGCGCCATCATGACGTCCGCCCCGGCTTCGCGAGCGGGCGGCGCCAGCGGCATGATCGGTACCGTGCGGCTGTTGGGCCAGGCGACCGGGGCGGCGCTGGTGGCGGCCTGTTTTCACGTGTCCACGACCCATGGCGCGGTGGCGGCGTTGTGGCTGGGCGGGCTATGCGCGGCGCTAGCCTGCATCGCCAGCTTTTCGCGTCTGCGCTTCGACGCGTCCGAACCCATGCAGGCGCCCACGCCGCACCCTTCGAAATAACGCCAAGTCGCAAGATTGTTGCGGTATTTATCGACATATTCGTCGAATGGCCAGACATATTCGTAAGTTGTGCAACAGTCGCTAAATATCGCGGCAGCGGGGTCGTTGTTGTCTATGCAGCACTCGCTGTATTTGGGACGACACGCATGACACAGTTTTTGAAAGACATCACCATCCGGCGCCTCATCCTGTGCACCCTGCTTGCCATCAGTGCACTGGTCATCGGACTTTCAGCCATCAGCGTCAACGGGTTGCGCAGCGCCGGGGAAGCGCTTGCCGACAGTAGCGAACTGCTTCACGAAGTCTCAGCCCTGTCTCGGGTCAACGATCAAATCATGCGCGCACGGCTGCGGCTGTCCCGGCAACTGGAATACGCGGCCGAGGGCAAAACCGCCCAGGCAGCGGAAGAAGGGCGCAGCATTGACGCCGCGCTGGACGAAGCCCGCAAGCAGCAGGCCATCTTCATCGAACTTGCCCGCGACGACGCGCCCGCCGCCATCCTGCAACCCATGCAGGCCGGCTTCGACGCGCTGGTCAATGGCGGCATCGCCGTGCAGCGCCAACACCTGGAAGCCGGCGACGTCAAACGCGCACGCGAACATGCGGCCGGGGCCGTCGTGAGCGCCAGCCGCGCGTTCGGCAAAAGCATCGAAAACTACGAGGCCTACGCCAAGGACCGCGAAACGCAGCTGTGGGCAGACGCCGCCGCCAAGCGCCGGCAAGCCTACACCGGCATGGGTATCGTCCTGGCGATCTGCCTGCTGTTGCTGGCCTTGGGCGACCGCTATGTGGTGATTTTCGTGCGGCGTCCCCTGGAAACCATCAAGGCGCACTTTCGCCGCATCGCCAGCGGCGACCTAACCACGCCGCTGGCACCCTACGGCCGCAACTGCGTGGGCCAGATCATCCCGTACCTGCAAGACATGCAGGAAAGCCTCGTGCGCACCGTGCATGCCGTGCGCGAAGGCGTGGTCGAGATCAACGCGGGTTCCAGCGAAATCGCCGCCGGCAACCAGGACCTGTCCAGCCGCACCGAACAGCAGGCGGCCTCGTTGGAACAAACCGCCGCCAGCATGGAGCAACTGCTGTCCACGGTGACCAGCAACGCCGAGAACGCGCGCCAGGCCAACCAGATGGCGGTTGTGGCCAGCCAGGTCGTGCAGCGCGGCGGCATGGCGGTGAAGGAAGCCGTGAGCACCATGCGCGAAATCGCGCAGGACTCGGGGCGTATCGAAGACATCGTCAGCGTGATCGACGGCATCGCGTTCCAGACCAACATCCTGGCGCTGAACGCCGCGGTCGAGGCCGCGCGCGCGGGCGAAGAGGGCAAGGGCTTCGCGGTGGTGGCGGCGGAAGTGCGGTCGCTGGCGCAGCGCAGCGCGGGCGCGGCCAAAGAGATCAAGCAATTGCTATCGGCCTCCAGCGCCACCGTGCAGGCGGGGTCCACCCAGGTCGAAACGGCCGGGCGCACCATGCAAGAAATCCTGGACACCATCGAGCGGCTGACGCTGCTGGTCAACGACATCGCCACCGCCTCGCAAGAGCAGGTGACCGGCATTGATCAGGTCAACACCGCCGTCAATCAGATGGACCAGGTGACGCAGCAAAATGCCGCGCTGGTCGAAGAAGCCGCGGCCGCCGCCACGTCGCTGGAAAACCAGGCGCAACGTTTGCAAGGCGCCGTCAGCGCGTTCCGGCTGCCGACCTTGATCGAAGACCGACGGCACATCGCCATCGCAGCCTGAGCGCGGCGCAGGGCCGCGCTCGCAATCGCAACGGACCGGCTATTCCAGCGGACCGCTTATTCCTTCACGTAGCAGGGATACTGCGATTGCTGCGCCCGCGACCGCGCCGGGTCCACGTCGACGACCACGATCGACTCCGTATCGGTGGACTGCGCCAGCACTTCGCCGTCCGGCTGAAATGCAAACGCCCGGCCGCCGAACACCTGGCCCTGCGCCGTGCGCCCGGCCCGGTTCGAGCTGACCACATAGCAGCCCGACACCAACGCCGCCATCGCGCCGGCCGTCATCCAGCGGCCGACGGACGCGCCGCTGGCGCGCGGCACCACGATCAATTCGGCCCCCTCGCGCCCGTAGCGGCGCGACCGTTCGTTGAACATCAATTCGGTGCACAGCTGCACGCCCAGGCGGATGCCGCCCACCTCGAACACCTGAAAGCCGTCCATCGCGGGGCGAAACCAGGTGGCTTCGAAGAACCCGGGCTCTTCTGGGAAGAACTGCTTGTGATGCAGCGCCGTGTAGCGCCCGCCCTGCAAGGCGAACGCTTCGTTGGCCAGACGGTCGCCGGCGGGCACGGGGCGTGACGAAACAACGGCGGGCACCTGCAACGCGGCCAGCGCGGTCAGCCCCGCTTCGTGCAGGCGCACCGACTCGGCGGCGCGCGCGGCGTCATAGGCAGCCGAGGCCGCCAGCCACGGGCCGAAAGGCATTTCATTGGTGACAAGCAGGTCCGGCGCCAGCTCGGCCACTCGGTCGGCGATGCCCGCCCACGTGGCGCTGTCCGGCATCAAGTCCACCGGCCCTTCCATCATGCAGATCCGCATACGTTCCCCTGATGCACGGCGCGCCCGGAATCAGGCGCGACCGAACGACATCGTAAAACGCCAGGGCCCGCCATGGTGCATCGGCTGCTCAGTTCAGCGCCGCCACATTCACCACCGCGCCGTGGCGGATCACGCGCTTGGGCAAGTCACCGCCGATCCAGTACGCCAGCTCGGACGGGTGCGCCACGTCCCAGGCGACAAAGTCGGCCACCTTGCCCGCTTCCAACGAGCCATGCGTGACGTGCAGCCCCAGGGCGCGCGCCGCGTGCAACGTTGCGCCGGCCAGCGCTTCTTCGGGCGTCATCTTGAACAGCGTGCAGGCCATGCTCATCATCAGCCGCAATGACAACACGGGCGACGTGCCCGGGTTCAGGTCGGTGGAAATTGCCATCGGCACGGCATGGCGGCGCAGCAGATCCAGCGGCGGCAACTGCGTTTCGCGCAGCGCATAGAAAGCGCCGGGCAGCAGCACCGCCACCGTGCCGGACTGCGCCATGGCCAGCACATCGCTTTCCGTCAGGTACTCCAGATGGTCCGCCGACAAGGCCCCATAGCGCGCGGCCAGCGTTGCGCCGTGCAGCGACGACAATTGTTCGGCATGCAATTTGACGGGCAGGTCCAGGTGCACCGCCGCCTGGAACACGCGTTCAACCTGTTCCGGTGAAAACGCCAGATGCTCGCAGAAGGCATCGACGGCATCGATCAGCCCTTCGGCCGCCAATACCGGCAACATGCGCCGCGCGACCTCGTCGATGTAGTCGTCGGGCCGCCCGGCGAATTCGGGCGGCAAGGCATGCGCGGCCAGACAGGTGGCCTGCACGGTCATCGGCAGCATCTGCCCCAAACGCCGCGCCACGCGCAGCATCTTGCGTTCGTTGGGCAGGTCCAGCCCGTAGCCGGATTTCACTTCCAGCGTGGTGACGCCATCGCGCAGCAAGTGCAGCGCACGTTGCCGGGCGCTGGCGTACAGCGCGTCTTCGGATGCCTCGCGCGTGGCGCGCACGGTGCTGGCGATGCCGCCGCCCTGCGCCGCGATCCGCGCGTAGTCCACGCCTTGCAGGCGCTGCTCGAATTCCGTGCTGCGGTTGCCGCCAAAGACCAGATGCGTGTGGCAATCGATGAGCCCGGGCGTGACCCACGCCCCGCGCAGGTCATGTTCGTGCACCGCATCAACCGGCGGCAACGCCGCCTCCTTGCCGATCCATTCGATGCGGTCGGCATGCGTCACGATGGCCGCGTGCTCAATCACGGAATAGGCCCCGTCCACCATCGTGGCGGCGTGGCAATGTCGCCAGACCTGTCTCATGCACTTCTCCTTAAAGCCGGCGCCGCGCCGCGCAATGCGGCAGGGCGCCGTGTTCGTTCAGTCGGACCCTTGCGGCACCGGTGCGGGAAGTCCACCGCCCGGGCCGCGCGGCAGCACCAGATAGCGGTACGCCACGCACAGCACCGCAATCCAGACCGCGCCTACGACCAGCGCCATCTGGGTACGCGGAAAGTATCCCAGCACGCCGATCACAAACACCAGGAACACAATCGCCAGCAGGGGGCCAATCGGCCAGAACGGCACGGGAAACTTCAGCGCCGCGACCTCGTCGGGATTCATCTTGCGCCGCATCGCCACCTGCGACAACAGAATCATCAGCCAGACCCACACGGTGGCGAACGTGGCGATCGATGCGATCAGCACAAAGACGTCTTCGGGGATCAGATAGTTCAGCAACACGCCCAGCAGCAGCGCAACCGTCATGACCACCACCGTCATCCATGGCACGCCCGAGCCCGACACCGCCGCGAAGCCACGCGGCGCCTGCCCCTGCCGCGCCATGCCGTACAGCATGCGGCCCGCACCGAAGATGTCGCTGTTGATGGCCGACACCGCCGCCGAGATCACGACGATGTTCAGGATGGTGGCCGCCGACTTGATGCCCAGCCCGTCAAAGATCTGCACGAACGGGCTGCCCTGGCTGCCGATCTGCGTCCACGGGAAAATGGACATCAACACGAACAAGGTCAGCACGTAGAACAGCAGGATGCGCAGCGGCACGGCGTTGATGGCGCGCGGGATGGTGCGGCCGGGGTCCTTGGCTTCGCCCGCCGTGATGCCGATGATTTCAATGCCGCCAAATGCGAACACCACCACCGCCAGCGACGCAATCAGCCCGCCCACGCCATTGGGCATGAAGCCGCCGTGCTCCCACAGGTTATGCACACCCGTCGCCGCGCTTTCCACGTTCAGCCCAAAACCGAACAGCATGATGCCCAGCCCACCGGCGATCATCGCGATGATGGCGCCCACCTTCAGCAGCGACAACCAGAATTCCAGTTCGCCAAACACCTTGACCGAGCACAGGTTGATGGCGCCGATGAAGAACACGATGGACAGCACCCAGATCCAGCGCGGCACATCGGGATACCAGAAGCCCATGTACAGCCCGAACGCGGTGATGTCCGCCAGGCACACGATGATCATCTCGAACGCGTAGGTCCAGCCGGTCAGAAAGCCCGCCACCGGGCCCAGGTAGGCGGTGGCGTAGTGCCCGAAGGAACCAGACACGGGGTCCTTCACGGCCATTTCGCCCAACGCGCGCATCACCATGTACACGGCCGCGCCGGCGATCAGGTACGCGATCAGCACCGACGGCCCGGCCTGCTCGATGGCCTTGGCCGACCCGTAGAACAGCCCCGTGCCGATGGCCGAGCCCAAGGCCATGAAGCGGATGTGCCTGGCGTTGAGTCCCCGTTTGAGATCCTGCGTTTGCGTTTGCATGTTGCGTCTCCGTCCTTGTTATAGGTATAGGCGTACAGGGTCAAACGCTGTGCGAGCGGCTTCTATGGACGCTTCGGCACAGCGCGGTGGTGGCGGCCCCGTGCAGGGCGCCGCAACGGTTGAAAATCAAAGGCTGGGCAGCAGCCCCGCCGGCATCAGCCCGTTCAGCACCTGCGCCGAGATCAAGCCGCTGGCGGCGGCGATATCGGGCGCGAAGAAGCGGTCTTCTTCGTAGTGCGGCACTTGCTCGCGCAGCACCCGGCGCGCCTGCTCCAGTTGCGGCGAGGTCTTGAGCCCTACACGGAAGTCCAGGCCCTGGCACGCGCCCAGCCATTCAATGGCCAGGATGTCGCGCACGTTTTCCGCCATTGCCCACAAACGCTTGCCGGCATTGGGCGCCATCGACACGTGGTCTTCCTGGTTGGCCGACGTGGGCATGCTGTCCACGCTGGCCGGATGCGCCAGCGCCTTGTTGTCGCTGGCCAGCGCGGCAGCCGTCACCTGCGCAATCATGAAACCCGAGTTGACCCCGCCCTTGGCCACCAGGAACGGCGGTAATTGCGACATGTGCTTGTCCATCATCAGCGCAATGCGCCGTTCGGACAGTGCGCCGATTTCCGCCAGCGCCAGCGCCAGGTTGTCGGCCACCATCGCCACGGGTTCGGCATGGAAGTTGCCCCCGGAAATCACGTCGCCCTGCGCCACGAACACCAGCGGGTTGTCCGACACCGCGTTCGATTCAATTTGCAGCACGTGCGCGGCGTGGCGGATCTGCGTCAGGCACGCGCCCATTACCTGCGGCTGACAGCGCAACGAGTAGGGGTCCTGCACCTTTTCGCAGTCGGCGTGCGAATGGCCGACCTCGCTGTCCTGGCCCAGCAGGTCGCGATACACGGCGGCCACCGCAATCTGGCCCGGCTGGCCGCGCGCGGCGTGGATGCGGGCGTCAAACGGCACGCGCGAACCCAGCATGGCTTCCACGCTAAGGCTGCCGCACACCAACCCGGCCGCCATCATGTCTTCGGCTTCGAACAGGCCGCGCAGCGCATAGGCGGTGGACACCTGCGTGCCGTTCAACAGCGCCAGCCCTTCCTTGGCCGCCAGCGTCAGCGGCACCAGCCCGGCGCGCGCCAGCGCTTCTTGCGCGGGCAACCATTCGCCTTGATAGCGCGCGCGGCTTTCGCCAAGCAGCACGATGGACATATGCGCCAGCGGCGCCAGGTCGCCCGAGGCGCCCACCGAACCCTTCAGCGGAATGTGCGGATAGACGCCCGCGTTGACCATGGCGATCAGGCTGTCGATAACGTGGCGGCGGATGCCGGAATAGCCACGCGCCAGGCTGTTGATCTTCAGCACCATGATGAGGCGCACCATGGCGTCATCCAGGGGTTCGCCCACGCCCGCCGCGTGCGAACGCACCAGCGAACTTTGCAGCGCCTGCAAGTCTTCGCGCGCGATCTTGGTGGAGGCCAGCAGGCCAAAGCCCGTGTTGATGCCGTACACCGTGCGGCCTTCCGCAATCAGGCGTTCAACCGTGGCCACGCTGGCGTCGATGGCGTCGGCCGCGCCGGCATCCAGCGTCAGCCGTACGGGTTCGTGGTACACGCGCCGCAAGTCGGACAAAGTCAGATGGCCGGGCTTCAAGTGCAAATCCATGGGGGTCTCCTACGCCGGTTGCCCGGCTTGATGCAATGTTGTTGTCAGACCGGACGTTGTGCCGGCTCGTGCGCCGCAAGCCGCGAATCGCGGCGGGCGAATAGGTAATAGAGAATGCTGGGTACGATCAGGCCGATGATCCACGACACATCCACGCCGCCCAGCCGTTCGACCATCGGGCCGGTATATAGCTTGGTCGAGATGAACGGCATCTGCACCAGCACGCCAAACGCGTACACCAGGATGCCGGGCAGGTTCCAACGCCCGTAGCGCCCGTTCGGGTCGGACAACGCGGCCACGTCGTAGCGGCCACGGTTGATGAAGTAGTAGTCCACCAGGTTCACCGCGCTCCAGGGCACGAAGAAGGCCAGCAGGAACAGGATGAAGGACTTGAACGCGTTCAGGAACGAATGCTGGCCCACCAGCGCCACCGCCGTGGCCGCGCCCACGATCAGCACCACCGCCACCGCGCGCTGGCGCCGCGATATCTGCACGTGCCCGCGAAAGCCGCTGACGATGGTCGCCATGCACATGAAGCTGCCGTAGGAATTCAGCGTCGAAATCGTGACCTTGCCGAAGGCGATGCTGAAGTACAGCAGCGCCGCCATCGTGCCCGTGCCGCCCAGCCCCACGATGTACGCCACTTCGCGCCCCGCGAATTGGCCGGCGGACATCGCAGCGGCCAACACGCCCAGCACCATGGCGATCTGCGCGCCCAACACCGAGCCCAATCCCACCGCCAGGAACGTCTTGGCCGACGATGTCGAAGCCGGCAGATAACGCGAATAGTCGGCCACGTAGGGGCCATAGGCGATCTGCCAGGACGCCGCCAGCGACACCGCCAACAGGAACGGCCCCCAGGCGAAATGCCGGATTTGCAGCAACTGCGCCACGTCGCCCACGGCGACCACGCGGCTGAACAGGTACACGAACGCGATCAGCCCGAACACGGTGGCAACGCGCCCGATAAGGTGAATGACGCGGTAGCCGAACAGCGTGGCCACCACGATGACCGACGCAAAGATCAGGATGCCCACAGTATCGCTGACGCCGAACAACTGGCCCAGCGCCTGGCCGGACAGCACCGTGCCCGTGGCCGTGAAACCCAGGTACATCAAGCACACCAGCACAATCGGAATCGCGGCGCCGTAAACGCCGAACTGCACGCGGCTGGAGATCATCTGCGGCAAGCCCAGCTTGGGTCCTTGCGCCGCGTGCAGCGCCATCACGACACCGCCCAGCACCTGCCCGATAAACAGCCCGATCAAGGACCAGAACACGTCGCCGCCCAACACCACCGCCAACGCGCCGGTGACGATCGCGGTGATCTGAAGGTTGGCGCCCATCCACAGCGTGAACTGGCTGTAGAGCTTGCCGTGCCGTTCGGACGGCGGAATGTAGTCAATCGAACGCCGCTCGATGAGCGGCGCGGAACCGGCCTCGCTGTCTTGCGCCATCGCATTGCCTCGTGAGTGACGTGGGGCGGACCGATGCGGTCATGGCCCCACGCGGGTTGGCGGGATCGGGGGGGGTGCGGAAGGGTTGTGCCGCGCTTAGCGCTGGGCGTTGACCATGGGCAGGTTCAAACCCTGCTCTTTCGCGCAGTCGATGGCGATGTCGTAGCCGGCGTCGGCATGGCGCATCACGCCCGTGGCCGGGTCGTTGGTCAGCACGCGCGCAATGCGTTCGGCGGCCTCATCCGTGCCGTCGCACACGACGACCATGCCCGAATGCTGCGAGAACCCCATGCCCACGCCGCCGCCGTGATGCAGCGACACCCAGGTGGCGCCGCTGGCGGTGTTGAGCAAGGCGTTCAGCAGCGGCCAGTCGGACACGGCGTCCGAGCCGTCGCGCATGGATTCGGTTTCGCGGTTGGGGCTGGCGACGGACCCGGAATCCAGGTGATCGCGGCCGATGACGACGGGCGCCGATAGCTCGCCCGAACGCACCATTTCATTGAATGCCAGACCCAGCTTGGCGCGCTGGCCCAAGCCCACCCAGCAGATACGCGCCGGCAAGCCCTGGAAGCTGATGCGTTCGCGCGCCATCTCCAGCCAGCGGTGCAGGTGCGCGTCATCGGGTATCAGTTCCTTGACCTTGGCGTCCGTCTTGTAGATGTCTTGCGGGTCGCCCGACAGCGCGGCCCACCGGAAGGGGCCCACACCGCGGCAGAACAGCGGGCGGATATACGCGGGCACGAAACCGGGGAAGTCAAACGCGTCTGCCACGCCTTCTTCCTGTGCCATCTGGCGGATGTTGTTGCCGTAGTCGAAGGTGGGGATGCCCTGGCGCTTGAACGCCAGCATCGCCTGCACGTGCACGGCCATCGATTGCTTGGCGGCCTTGATGACGACGGCCGGTTCGCGCTTGGCGCGTTCGCGATATTCGGGCCACGTCCAGCCGGCCGGCAGATAGCCGTTCAGCGGATCGTGCGCACTGGTCTGGTCGGTGACCATGTCGGGCTTGACGCCGCGGCGCACCAGCTCGGGCAGCACGTCGGCAGCATTGCCGCACAGCGCGATGGACACGGCGCGGCCTTGCTCGGTGTACGTCTTGATGCGCGCCAGCGCGTCATCCAGATCGGTGGCCTGCTCGTCCACGTAGCGGGTACGCAGACGGAAATCGATACTGGCCTGCTGGCATTCGATGTTGAGCGAACATGCGCCCGCCAGCGTGGCCGCCAGCGGCTGCGCGCCGCCCATGCCGCCCAGCCCGGCGGTCAGCACCCAGCGTCCGGCAAGATTGCCGCCGTAGTGCTGGCGGCCCGCCTCGACGAAGGTTTCGTACGTGCCCTGCACGATGCCCTGGCTGCCGATGTAGATCCAGCTGCCCGCCGTCATCTGGCCGTACATGGCCAGGCCCTTGGCGTCCAGTTCGTTGAAGTGTTCCCACGTGGCCCAATGCGGCACCAGGTTGGAGTTGGCGATCAGCACGCGCGGCGCGTTGGCGTGGGTCTTGAAGACGCCGACCGGCTTGCCCGACTGCACCAGCAACGTTTCATCGTCGTTCAGCTGCGTCAGCGATTCGACGATCTTGTCGTAGCAGTCCCAGTTGCGAGCGGCGCGGCCAATGCCGCCGTACACCACCAGTTCTTTTGGATTTTCAGCGACGTCCGGGTCCAGGTTGTTCATCAACATGCGCAGCGGCGCTTCGGTCAACCAGCTTTTGGCGGTCAGCTGGTTGCCACGCGGCGCGCGGATAACGACATCGCGATATCGATTCGATTGGTCCAAGACAGTCTCCTTGATCGGTTCTGCCGCGCGCGTACCCGCAGCGCGGCGATTGCCCGCATCATAGGATGCCTATGCTTGTATATACAAGATAGGACGAGACGAATTTTGGTAGGGGTTTACCCCCAATGAGCCAAGGGATGCAGCTCGATCACGCAAGCGTTCACAGCGCCGTTGCCGGCAAGGCGATACGAGGCCAGGGCTTGCCGCCCGTCCACATGCAGGCAGTCGTAGCGCGCAGGCAGCGCATGGTCGACCCCGTCCACGTTCAACGTCAGGGCGTCGCCGGCGTTCAGCACCAGCAGGCTGTGCGCATCGCTATGAAACGCCCATGGCCCGGCGCCGGACGCCCATTGCAGCCGAGCGTGATAACGCTGCGGCTTGTAGATCAGGTTGAAGTCGCGGATCGGCCCGTCCAGCAAACGGCACTGGACCTGCGCGTCTCCCAGGAACGCGTAAGGCTGATACGGCATCAGCGGCGCCTGTGCCTGGCCGTCAACAGTCAGTTCGATGCCGCTGCCTTCCAGCACGGTGATGATGCGCTGATAGCCCGCGAACGCCGAAAAACCGCCGTCTTGCGCGACGTCGGCAATCGACAGGCGCCAGTCGAACGCGGCGGTGCTGCCGCCAGGGTTGCACGCGACTTCCTGCGTGGTGCCGCCGCCGTTTTTCCACGGCATGCGCGGGTAGTCGGCAGCGCGATACAGGCGAACGTTGGGCGGATTCATGTGGTGAACTTGCCTTCCAGACGGTGGCGCGAGCCGGGGTGGATCAGCCGCGCCAGCGTCACCGCGCGGTCGCCGGACCACGTGCGGCGACGGATCAACAGGCACGGCTCGCTGCGTTCGATCTGCAACAGCTGGCATTCGCGCGGCTTGGCCAGGATGGCCTCCACAACGTGTTCGCCTTCGCTAAGCGGTGCCACGCGCGTCAGGTATTCGTACGGAGTGTGCTGCGTGAAGTCCTGTTTCAGGTAGTCCGGCGCCAACCGCACATTGACGTAGCGGTCTTCCAGCTGAATCGGCACGTCGTCCTCGAAATGCACGATGACGGAATGGAATACGGGTTGGCCCACGCGCAGGTCCAGCGCCAGCGCCTGCTCGGACCCGGCCGGCTCCTCGGCCAGGCGCACCACGCGGCTGTGGTGCCGATGGTTGCGCGCGGCAATCTCGTCCGCGATGTTGTTCACGGCAAACAAAGCCGAGCGCGCCTTGGGCTGCGCCACGAACGTGCCCACCCCCTGCATGCGCACCAGCAAGCCCTCGGCCGTCAGCTCGCGCAGCGCGCGGTTGATCGTCATGCGGCTGAATCCCAGCTCGTCGACCAGTTCGCTTTCCGAGGGCACCCGGTAGTGCGCGGGCCACGCGCCCGTGCGGATCTGCTGCGCAATCATCTGCTTGACCTGCGCATACAGCGGGGCGGGCAGCGCATTGGCCTGGACGGGTAGTCGGGGGGGAGAAGAAGCCACGGAATGATCCTGGAGTGGGCGCCACACGGCGGTGAAAAACGGCTTGTAGTATAGACAGGTACACATGTCTTGCGAATGACCCCGCGCTTTTCGTATACTCCCCCCCTGTATCGTTTTCGGAGCCTGCCGTGCCGCATTCGCCGGAAGAAAAAAAACGTGTCGTTACCCGCTTGCGCCGTATCCAGGGGCAGGCGTTAGCATTGGAACGCGCGGTCAACGAAGGCACGGAATGCGGCGCGCTGCTGCAACAGCTGGCCGCCTTGCGCGGTGCAGCCACCGGCCTGATGGCCGAGGTGCTGGAAAGCCATCTCCGGGAAACCTTCCTGCAATCCGCCCAGGGCGGGCCGCAACACGCCGGGATCGACGCCGAGGCCGAGGTCGACCAGCTGATGCGCATCGTCCGTTCCTATTTGAAGTAATCCCCCCGACATTCGTGGAGCAAAATTATGAAATCACGCGCAGCAGTCGCATTCGGACCCGGCAAGCCGCTGGAAATCGTTGAGATCGACGTCGCGCCCCCGCAGCGCGGCGAAGTGCTGGTGCAGATCACGCACACCGGCGTCTGCCACACCGACGCGTTCACGCTCAGCGGCGACGACCCCGAAGGCCTGTTCCCCGCCGTGCTGGGCCACGAAGGCGCGGGCGTGGTCGTGGAAGTGGGCGAAGGCGTGACGTCGCTGAAGCCGGGCGACCACGTCATTCCGCTCTACACGGCCGAATGCCGCGAATGTAAGTTCTGCCTGTCCGGCAAGACCAACCTGTGCCAGAAGGTGCGCGCCACCCAGGGCAAGGGCGTCATGCCCGACGGCACCTCGCGCTTCAGCTACGAAGGCAAGCCGCTGTACCACTACATGGGCTGCTCGACCTTCAGCGAATACACGGTCGTCAACGAGATCTCGCTGGCCAAGATCAACCCGGCCGCCCCGCATGAAAAGGTTTGCCTGTTGGGCTGCGGCGTGACCACCGGGCTGGGCGCCGTGCACAACACCGCGAAGGTCAAGGAAGGCGACACCGTCGCCGTGTTCGGTCTGGGCGGCATCGGCCTGGCCGTGATCCAGGGCGCGGTGCAGGCCAAGGCCGGCCGCATCATCGCCGTGGACACCAACCCGAACAAGTTCGTGCTGGCCAGCGCCATGGGCGCCACCGACTGCATCAACCCGAAGGACTACGACAAGCCCATCCAGGACGTCATCGTCGAACTCACCGACGGCGGCGTGGACTTCTCGTTTGAATGTATCGGCAATGTGCACGTGATGCGCGCCGCGCTGGAATGCTGCCACAAGGGTTGGGGCGAAAGCATCATCATCGGCGTGGCCGGCGCCGGCCAGGAAATCAGCACGCGCCCGTTCCAGCTGGTCACGGGCCGCGTGTGGCGCGGATCGGCCTTCGGCGGCGTGAAGGGCCGCACGCAACTGCCGGGCATGGTCGAAGACGCGATGAGCGGCAAGATCGACCTGGACCCGTTCGTCACGCACACGCTGCCGCTGGATCGCATCAACGAAGCCTTCGACCTGATGCATGAAGGCAAGTCGATCCGCACCGTGATCCACTTCTAAGGATCACGCGGCAACGCCGGGGCGTCAGGACGTCAGTTCAAACTGGCGGTCGGACGCCCCGCGTTCTTGGTACACCTGCTCGGTCTGCCCCACGAAATGCGCCAGCGAGAACTCGCGCAACGCGGTGTTGCGCGCTTCTTCGCCCATCTTCGCGGCGATGGCGCGATCGTTCAAGAGGGTGGACACGGTGGCCAGCACGCTGCTGACGGAACCGGGCGGCACCACCCAGCCGTTGCGCCCGTCGGTCACGTTCTCGGTCAGGCCGCCCACCTTGCTGACGATGACCGGCTTGCCCGCCGCCATCATTTCGCGGCACGCGAACGAGATCGTCTCCAGACGGGACGACAACACAAACCCCACATCCAGTGCCGCCAGGAAAGGCCGCACGTCGTCAAGCAAGCCCGTGAACACGACTTGATGCGTCATGGCCAGGTCGGCCACGCGCTGGCGCTGTTCGTCGTCGGGTTCCTTGCCGGCAATCAGGATCACGACCTGATCGCGCTGGTGCTCGGGCAGCAGCGACACGGCGGTCACCATGTCCAGCCAGTTCTTGTACACGGCAGTGCCGGCGTTGCTGCCAATCACCAGCCGGCGCTGCATGGCCTTGGGCAACAGCGCGGCGCGCGCTTGGGCGACTTCGTCAGGGGTGGCCGGTCGATACTGAAGCGTATCCACGCCGTTGTGCACCACGCGCAGGTCTTCATCGCGAAACACCGAATCTTTCATCCGGCGAAACGTGTGGCCGCACACGCAGATGACGCGGTTGGTGCCCCACTTGGCGCGCATGCGCACACCCAGGCTGTTGGCGCTGCGATCGGTATGCTGCGTGTAGACAATGAACGGGCGCTTGGCGCCCATGCCCACCGTGGCCAGCATGCACAGGCGATGGTCGGCCGAGCCGTTCACGTGGATCACGTCGAACTGTTCGCGGCGCAGCAGCGCGCGCAGCCGCCGCAACGCGCTTAACTGCTGAAACGGGCGGCCCTTGAATTCCAGGTCAACGGAGTGCACGCCGGGCAAGGCGTGGGCTTCGGCCAGCAGGCGGCTGCCAAGCGGCGCGGCCACGGTAATCTGGGCGCGTTGGCGCAGCATGCGTGCCAGGGACATGACGTAGGTGGTGTGCCCGCCGCCATCGCCCTGGTGAAAGTTGGTGTACAGAATCTTCATCGTGATAGGCCCGAGAACCGTTGCGGGGAAGGCGGGGATTCCCCTTGTTTGAGCAAACAGCTCCAGTGGCGCTTTTCAAATATGTCCTCGCCCAGGCGGCTGTTCAAGGACAGGTTGTAGACCTGAACGCCGTGCGCGCGCAGCAGGCGGCTGGCCTGGCGGAACGCCGGTTCGATATGTCCGGCAAACTGGCGGTCCAGCGCGGTGGCCAGCTGCGCGCCCGGGCTTTCGTAAAAGCGCGGGCCGGCCGTGGCGGTCAGGTCCAGGCCGTGCAGGTACAGCGTGCGCGCGCCCATCCAGGCCAGCAGTTGCAAGGCCGTGTAGGCCACCGTGCCGCCGCCGAACAGGCCGCGCGACGGGTTCAGGCTGAAGCCATGCGCGTGCTGCGGGTGATGCGCGTCGAACAACACCAGCTCGGGGTCGCGCGCCAACCGCGCGGCGAGGGCATCGGGTTGCGCGCGCGGTTGCAGCGCACGCTGGTGCACTTCCTCGAACAACGCAATGCGGCACCGAACCGCCTTGGCGTCGAACAAGTACGAAATCCACCGGTACACCTCGGGCGTGACAAACAGCAGCAGGTCCTGCGACAAGACCTCGGCAACCAAGTCGCGCCGGCGCTTCACAAAGCCCGCGTCCAGCATCGCGTAGTAATCGAAGCGCAACGAGGGATGCGCGCGCCGCAGCGCAATCGACCCGTTCACGCCCATCACGTTGCCCAGTCGGCAACGCGCATAGTCGATGTCAGCAATGGAAGGGCCGCTAAGGATCAGGTGGGCGTCGCCGGTGATGTCTCGCGGCACGTCGGCCAGGGGCAAGGTAGCCGGGCCTTGCACGCCGAGCACGTTGCAGGACAGCAAGCGGTCGTGGTCGCGGGCATCGCGGCGTACTTTCACCAGCGGCCACAAGGTTTCGTTATGCCGATAGGCGCCGGCTCGCGTATAGCGGTAAAGATAGCGAAAGCCCTTGGTCAGCGGGCGCGACCGGAGCAAACGGGGAACGAGGGCAAATCGGGTCATGAACGGTGCCGCTGACAGCGCGGCGAAACCTTACGAGGCGCTGATTCTACGAGGGCGCCATGCCCGCCAACGCGTCCGAAACATTTGTGATGTAACAGCATGGCAGGGCATTCGATCGCGCCCTTTTTTTTGCGCGCACGCTCCGTCGTCGTGGCCGTCCCATATGGCGAAACCCGCGCCAGCGCTGCCTCCCAGGGCATTGCGCGCGCGCGCGGCCCCTGCGCACCATTAGCGTGCATGCTTACCGTGACGAACGCACTATCGGCGGCACCACGCCGCAGAGTGTGCGTTCGTACCTTCCATTACCTTTTGCGCCAAAGCGAAAGGGGAATGCAAGAAAGTGCGCGCGCGTCGTCAGCCCGCGTGGCGCACGCTGACCAGGCTCAGGATCTCGAACAGCATCTGCGCCCCCGCGTGCGCGGTGTTGGCCGTGGCGTCATAGGCGGGCGCCACTTCGACCACGTCGCCCCCGATGATGTCGATACCCGCCAGCGCCCGCAGGATGGCCTGCGCTTCGCGCACGGTCACGCCGCCCACCTCGGGCGTGCCCGTGCCCGGCGCAAACGCCGGGTCCAGGCAATCGATGTCGAACGAGACATACACCGGCGTGTCGCCCACGACCTTGCGCGCCTGCGCGACCACGGCATCCACGCCCAGGCGGGCAATGTCTTCCGCGTGGATGACCGTCATGCCGGACTCGTACGAGAATTCCCAGAGGTATTCCGCCGCGCCACGGATGCCGATCTGGATGGTGCGCGTGGGGTCCAGCACGCCGTCCAGCACGGCTTGGCGGAACGGGCCACCGTGGTGAAAGCGGCTGCCGTCGAACGGGCCGCCCGTATCGCAATGCGCATCGAAGTGGATCAGCGAGACCGGCGCGCGTCGGCCCAGCGCACGCAGGATCGGCAGGGTAATGGAATGGTCGCCCCCCACCGAAACCGGAATGACCCCCGCCGCATGGATCTGGGCGTACGCGGTTTCGATATCTTCATGTGATTGCTCCAGGTTGAAGCGGCTGCGCATCGGCACATCGCCGATATCGGCCACCCGCAGGTCGTGCGTGGGCGTGCAGCGCAAGACGTGGTGGTAGGGGCCGACGCGTTCGATGGCGCGCAGCGCGCGCGGCCCAAAACGGCAACCGCTGCGGTTGCTGGCGCCCAGGTCCATCGGCACGCCGGTCAGCGCCACTTGCAGGTCGCCGAAGTCGGGCGCTTGCCAGTCGATGGGGCGTGCCGGGGCGTCCAGCAAGGTAGGCATGCCCGCATAGGGCGCGCTGCGCGTGCCGCTGCCGTCGATGATGTTGACGGCCACTTCGCGAAAATGCGGGTCGTGGATGGTGGCTTCGTTGGCGCCGCCAAAGCGGGCGCGCAGCGCCGCAAGGCGCTCCGGGGTAAAGCGCATGATGTGCTCCTGAAATAAAAGGTTCATTTGGCGTCGGCTCGCGGCACGGGTGTATCGCCCCAAGGCGCGCCCGCCCGCCCCAGCAGGCTGATCAGCACAAAGCCGGCGGCGCTGGCCGCTAGCGCCGCGTAGACCGGTGTGTTGGCCGCCAGGCCGTCCTTGACCATGAACGCAATGGCCGCCGCGCAACCCAGCAGCATCCCCGCCATTGCGCCGGCGGTGGTGGCGCGGCGCCAGTAGATGGCACCCAGCAACGGCACCAGCATGCCGCCCACCAGCAGGTTGTACGCGCAGGTCAGGGCGCTCATGACGTCATCGACCACCAACGCCACGCCTAGCGCCGACAGCGCGGCCAGCAGCGTGATCAGCCGGTGCACGCGCACGTCGGTGAACGAGCGCCCGCCCCGCAGCGCCGGCAACAGGTCTTCGGCCAGCACGGTGGACGTGGCCAGCATGGCGGCGCTGGCCGTGGACATCATGGCCGCCAGCGCCGCGGCGATGACCAGGCCGCGTATGCCGTCCGGCAGGCCCGCCTGCACGATGGCGGCGAACGCATGGTTGACGTCGGGCAGATCGGGCAGCAGCACCTTCGCGGTCATGCCGATCACCGCGCCCACCAGGCCGTACACGATGCAGTACAACCCGGCGGCGGTGCCCGCCACGCGCGCCACGCGTTCGTCACGGGCAGTGAAGACGCGCTGCCAGATTTCCTGGCCGATCAGGATGCCCAGGAAGTAGATGACGAAGTAGGTGATGATCGTGCCCCAGCCGATGTTCGTCAGGCTGAAACTGGCGGCGGGCAGCTGCGCCACCAGCTGGTCCCAGCCGCCCACCCGTATCAGGCAGATGGGCAGCAGCACGAACATCAGGCCCACCGTCTTGATGATGAATTGCACGATGTCGGTCAAGGTCAATGACCACATTCCGCCTAGCGTGGAATACACCGCGACCACGCCGCCGCCGACCACGACCGACACCCAGAACGGCAGGTCGAACAGCACCTGCATCACCGTGCCCATGGCGATGACGGACGTGGCCGCCAGCATCAGCGCATACGCCATCATGACCAGCGCGCTGACATGCTTGGCGCCCGCCGTGAAGCGCCGTTCAAGAATCTGCGTCACCGTGAAGATGCGCAGCTTCAGCAGGGGTTTGGCCAGCACCCGGTTCAGCACGATGATGCCCAGCCCCAGCGCCCCGCATAGCCAGAACCCCGAAATACCGTATTGATATCCCAGCCGCACCGTACCCACCGTGCTGGCCCCGCCCAGCACCGTTGCCGCCATGGTGCCCATGTACAAACCGGGCCCCAGGTTGCGGCCCGCCACCAGATAGTCTTCCTGGGTTTTTGCCCGCCGCATGCCGTACCAGCCCAGCAGCAGCATGCCGCCCAGGTAGAGCATGACGACTCCTATGTCCAACGCCATTTTCAAGGTCTCCTTACCGCAGGGCAGCCATATGGTTATGGGATCCGTTGCGCCTGCCCACGCACCGGATTCATCAAGCAACCCGGATCTTCGGTGAAGTGGCAAGAAAAATATCGCGGTTGCCGCGAATGTCGGACTCATCTGATATCGTTGCTCAATCCCTTTCCAGTTATTACCGCTCATGCCGCCCCTACGCCCCGATTCGCCCGCCTTGCAGGACGCCATCGCCGACGCCATCAGCACGGCCACGCGCGGCGCGGGTCGCGTCAACATCCTGATCGCGGGCAAGACCGGCGTGGGCAAGAGCACGCTGATCAACGCCGTGTTTCGCGGCGATCTGGCCAAGACGGGCGCGGGCAAGCCCGTCACGCAGACCACCCAGGAATACACCAAGCCCGGCCATCCGCTGACCATCATCGACACGCGCGGCCTGGAAGTGGGCGACTACGCGCGCTCGCGCCAGGCGCTGACGGACTTGATCCAGGAACGCTCGGCGTCCGACGACCAGGACAAGCACGTGCATGTGGCCTGGCTGTGCATCCAGGACAGCAGCCACCGCGTGGAAGACGCCGAGATCGAACTGGCCGACATGCTGGCCACCGCCGGCATCCCGGTGGTGGTGGTGCTGACCAAGGCGCGCAAGAACAGCCCCTTCGTTGCCGAGGCGCACAAGCTGCTGCCGCGCGCCAAGCAGGTAGTGGCCGTGCGCGCGCTGCCGGAATGGATCGAAGAACTGGACGCGGAACTGCCGCCGATGGGCCTGGACAAGCTGATTGAAGTCACGGCCGAGCACATCCCCGAGGGGCAGCAGCGCGCCTACGCCAATGCCCTGTCCACCCGCAACAAGAAGGCCCTGGAAGTAAAAAAAAAGCGGGCTGAGATAGAAGTGAACGTGGCTGCCGGCCTGGCCGCGTCCGCCGCCGCCGCGCCCATTCCGTTTTCGGACGCGTTTGCGCTGGTGCCGATCCAGGTCGGCATGATCGCCAAGATCGGCATCACCTTCGGCATGGAGCTGGACACCACCGCCATCACCACGCTGGTCACCTCCACGCTGGGTGCGTCGGCGGCCACGCTGATCGGGCGGTCGGTGGTATCGGGCATGCTGAAATTCATTCCGGGCGCGGGCAGCGCCGTGGGCGGCACCATCGCCGCCACCACCGCGGGCGCCATCACCAAGCTGCTGGGCAATGCGTACGTGGCCGTGCTGTACGACTTCTGCTTGAAGAACCCGGGCAAGGACATCGACATCGGGATGATCGCGCAGGCGCTGCGCCAGCGGGTAAAGCTGTGACCTGCCGCGCCACCCCATGCAATGAATCGTGTTTCTACGACAACATTCGTTAGATTCACGCCTTTTCAGGCCCGCGCCTTAACTATTGCCAAGACGGCGACGTAAAGCCGTAGATCCCTCATTCCATTCGCGGGACAGCCCACGCGTACGCCGGCCAGGCCCGCCAGACGCGGGCGCTTCCCCCCGCCCCCTCATCCAATGATCATCGACAATTCCGACGTCATGTACCGGCACCTTGTGCAGGGTGTCGTCGACTACGCCATCTACATGCTGCATCCGGACGGCACAGTCGCCAACTGGAACGCCGGGGCGCAGCGCGCCAAGGGCTACACCCAAGAAGAGATCGTCGGCAAGAACTTTGCGTGCTTCTACACGGCCGCCGACCAGGCCGCCGGCTTGCCGCAACGCGGCCTGGCCACGGCGCGCGAACAGGGCCGCTTCGAAGCCGAGGGCTGGCGCGTGCGCCGCGACGGCACGCTGTTCTGGGCCAATGTCGTGATCGACGCCATCCGCGACGACCAGGGCGAGCTGATCGGCTTTGCCAAGGTCACGCGCGACGTCACCGAACGCCGTGAACGCGAACAGCAGCTGGTGAAGGCCAAAGAGCTGGCCGAACACTACAACTCGGAATTGACGTCGCTATCCAGCTTCCTGGATGCCGTGGTGTCGCACATCCCGTCGTGCGTGCTGGTGATGGACGCCGTGTCGCGCAATATCCTGCTGGCCAACCGTCAGGCGGAAGCGACGTTCGGCGTCACGCGCGCCCAGATGCTGGGCAAGACGGCGCAGCAGTGCCTGCCTGAACCCGTGTGCGAATTCCTGGACCGGCTGACGCACGACGCGTTGCGATCGGACGGCGCCCTGCGTGAAGCGGAAGAAGAGCTGACCACCGCGCGCGGCATGCGCACCTTGCGCACGCGCACGCTGGTTTTCCACAGCAACGACCCGCGCTCGCGTTACGCGCTGCTGATCTCCGATGACGTCACGGACGAGAACGCGGCGCATGCCCAGGTGCGCTACATGGCGCATCACGACACCCTGACCGGCATGCCCAACCGCCGGCTGTTCCGCGAGCAGCTTCTCAAGGCGCTGCACCACTGTGCCGACGACCGCCGCACCGCCGTGCTGTGCCTGGACCTGGACAATTTCAAAAGCGTGAACGACACGCTGGGCCATCCCTGCGGCGACGAGCTGCTGCGCCTCTTGGCCAAGCGGCTGCCGAAGGTGCTGCGCGAGCAGGACACGCTGGCCCGCCTGGGCGGTGACGAATTCGCGGTGGTGCTGCCCAACATCGGCCAGCAGGACGACGTGCGCAAGATGGCCGAACGGCTGATCGACGCGGTGCGCCAGCCCTTTGAAGTGGACGGCCATACGGTGCCGATCAGCGTCAGCATCGGTATCGCGCTGGCCGAGACGCCCGAATACACCGCCGACCACCTGCTGCGCTACGCCGACATGGCGCTGTACGAAGCCAAGCGCAACGGCCGCAACCGCATGGCGTTCTTCCGGCCCGAGATGGAGGCCGCCGCGCTCAAGCGCCATGAAATGGAAATGGACTTGCGCCAGGCCATCATGGGTCAGCAATTGCAGTTGTATTACCAGCCCATCCTGGACGTCAGCCACGTGCGCATCGTCGGGCGCGAAGCGCTGATGCGCTGGCAGCATCCGGCCAAGGGCCTGATCATGCCGGGCGACTTCATTCCCATCGCCGAAGAAACCGGCCTGATCCACGAGCTGGGCGCCTTCACCCTGCACGAGGCCTGCGCCGAAGCCATGCGCTGGGACGACCACGAAACCGTGGCCGTGAACCTGTCGGCCAGCCAGTTCACCAACAGCGCGCTGGTGTCGCTGGTGGAATCGGCGTTGACCAAGTCCGGCCTGCCGGCGCGGCGGCTGGAACTGGAGATTACCGAATCGGTGCTGCTGGCAAACTCGGCCTCCAACCTGAACACGCTCAAGCGCTTGAAGGCGCTGGGCGTGAAAGTGGCGCTGGACGACTTTGGCACGGGTTATTCGTCGCTGGGCTATCTGCGGTCGTTCGATTTCGACAAGATCAAGATCGACAAATCGTTCACCCAGGACGTCGAATCCAGTAAAGAAGCACTGGCCATCATTCGCGCCATCAACGGCATCGGACGCAGCCTGGACATTCCGACCACTGCCGAAGGCGTGGAAACCGCCGCGCAGCTGGACCGGCTGACACAGGAAGGCTGCTCGCACTTCCAGGGTTACCTCTTGGGCCGCCCGGTGTCGCATGACGCACTGCCAGAAGAAAAGCCGTAAGCGCCCGGGTCTATACTTTTGGAATCATCGGGTGCGCTGCGACGCGCCAACTGCCCGATGCCCCGCATGCCGCGCGTCGGATGTGCCATTACGCAAGCGCCCCTGGGCGCTGCGCAAGGAGACAATCATGACCCGCAAATACATCGACTGCCGTGAGTTTCCAAGCGAGATGAATTGCTCGGTAGCCCTGGCCGCGGATTCCGACGACGAATTGCTGGAAGCCGCCGTGCAGCATGCCACCACCGTGCACAAGCACGCCGACTCGCCAGAGCTGCGCTCGCAGCTCAAGACGATGTTCCACGACGGCACGCCGCCCACTGACGCCCCGCGCGCCGCCTGATCGCGCTTTGCTGATGAATCGCCGGGGCTATGGCTGCCCCGGCGCGGCCTTCACGTCAGTGGCCGCGCGCACCACATCGAACAGATTCTTGGGATCCTGCAACCGCGGCGCCACTTCAATGCGAGCGCCGATGCCAAATCGGACGGCGCTGTCGCGCAACCAGCGCAAGGCCGAAAAGTCTTCCAGCGCAAAACCCACCGAATCGAAGATAGTCACATCTTCGGCGCTGCGGCGGCCGGCCGCCTGCCCCGTCAGCACGCGCCACAGTTCCGTCACCGGAAAATCCGCGGGCATCTGTTGCAGGTCGCCTTCAATGCGCGTCTGCGGTTCGTATTCGACAAAGACAGCGCCCCGGCGCAGCACGTCGGCATGCAGCTCGGTCTTGCCCGGGCAGTCGCCGCCCAAGGCGTTGATGTGCATGCCGGGTTCAACCATGTCGGCGGTCAGAATGGTGGCGTAGGCCTTGTCGGCGGTCACGGTGGTAACGATGTCCACCCCCTTAACCGCCTGCGCGGTGCCGTCAAACGCGACCACGCGCAGCGTCGGGGCGACGGCGGCCAGGTTGGCTTGCAGCTTGCGCGTCGCAACGGCGTCCACGTCGTACACATGCAACACGTCGATACCCAGCACATAGTGAAATGCCAGGGCCTGGAATTCCGCCTGTGCCCCGTTGCCAATCAACGCCATCGAGCGCGAATCGGGCCGCGCCAACGCGCGGGCCGCCAGCGCCGACGTGACGGCGGTGCGCAGGGCGGTGGTCAGGGTCAGTTCGCTGATCAGCAGCGGTTCGCCCGTGCTGACTTGCGCCAGGGCGCCAAACGCCATCACGGTGGACAGGCCGGTTTGCGGGTTGTCGGGGTGGCCGTTCACGAACTTGAAGCTGTACAGCTCACTGTCGGCGGCGGGCATCAGTTCGATGACGCCGGCAGGGGAATGACTGGCGACACGCGCGCACTTGTCGAATTCTTGCCATCGCAGAAAATCGGCCAGCACATAGTCCAGCAGATCGGTGAAAACCTTGCGCGGGCCGTATCGGGCCACGATGGTGGCAACGTCCGACGTCGTGAGCAATGTCGTCATTTTTTTCTCCCCAAGTTATGGAAAGGAAATTCTGGCCGATGCCCAAATCAATTCATAGTGACAACTTTCCACACGAAACGCTAAGATTCTGGCGATTCGACAGCCAACATTAGCACTTTGCACAATGGACACGCTAGACCAAAGCTTGCTGGGCCTGCTGCGCGCGAACGCCCGCCTGTCCATCGCCACGCTGGCCAAGAAGCTGGACGTATCGCGCGGCACCATCGACAACCGCATCCGCAAGCTTGAAGAGCGCGGCATCATCGTCGGTTATACCGTGCGCCTGCGCCCCGAGTCAGAAACGGACGACATCGTGGCGTGGATCAGCATCGCCGTGGAAGGCCACGAAACCCGCAAGATCGTGAACCTGCTGATGGGCGAACCCGCGGTGGCGGGCCTGCACGACACCAACGGCCGCTGGGACCTGCTGGCGGAACTTCGGGTGCCCACCATCGACCAGTTGTCCGAAGTGCTGGACAGGCTGCGCACCCTCAAGGGCATCTCGGCCACCGAGACCAGCATCCACCTGAAGACATTCAAAGCCATCTGAACGGACTGGGGCCGAGGCGGGCAGGGGCGAATGCCCCGGCC